>JBHIAL010000125.1:0-4592 GCA_046758525.1 bacterium | reverse complement strand
CTACTTGATTGAGCATAGTATAAGCATTGCCACTCACCATAATATCTTTCAGTCTTCCCACAATCTTTCCCTTTTCTACCTTATACCCCAGATCCAAGTTTACCGAGAACTCCCCCATGAGGGTATTACCCTGTCCACTTCCTATTACCTGATCCACCACGATTCCTTCTTTAATATCTTTGACCATCTCCTCAAAAGAAGTATCTCCAGCCTTTAAGATGGAGTTGCTGGGAGAGGGAAAAGGGAGACTATCGTATCCCCTGGCTCCATTGGCGGTACTTTCAGTTCCCATTAAACCAGCCGTTTGTAAATCATAGATGAAACTCTTCAACACCCCTTCTTTGATTATCTCAGTACGGCAAGAGGGTACACCCTCTCCATCCAAGGGAGCGGTAGCTAGACCAAAGGAGAATAGAGCATCATCAGTGATGTTGATACAGGGTGAGACAATGCGAGTTCCGAGTTTGCCCAAAAGAGGGGAGGCTTTCTTTTGTACAGTTTTTCCATTAATTCCCACCTTCAACGATTGAAGTAAAAGGGGAACAGCCTTGGGGGTAAAAATAGCTGGATACCTTCCAGGGTTGATTTTGGATGTCTTCCTAGAAAGTCTTATTGCCTCGGTTATCCTCCCGGCCACGGAAGAAGACCAATCCTGGTATTGACAGCTAGCCTCACCCTCCTGCACTCCCAGAAAATCCCCCTCTTTAGCTAAAAAGGCGTAAAATGAGAAGGCATAGGTGGTTTTTTTGAAGGAGTAAGAAAGCCCCCTGGAGTTCATGATTATAACTTCGATCTCCGTCTTTTCTACTGCCCCATCGCATTTAAAATTAGGAGCTTCTTTCAAAACAAGCTCAATCGCCCTTTCCCCCTCCTCCACCATCTGATTTGTTTTTAAGGAAATGAGGCAAGAATCATAGCATTGAGGGGAAGGGATCTTACCCGGGTGAGGAAGATTAAAACGTGCCTCTTGCCCAAATTTAGCAGACTCAAGAGCTGAGTTTATCAAGGGTTGGGGATTACTTAAATCGGTGAGGCTGGAAAATCCAATTCTGTTATTTTTAATCACCCGCAGTCCGACTCCATCCTCAAAGGCTGACTCAACGGACTTAAGCTTATTGGCCTGGAATCCAATTTCTTTCGTCTGAGATCTTACCCGGTAAAGCTCGGCCTCTTCAGCACGAGTGGTAGCTATCTCCAGAATCTTTTCCATACTATCTTCCCCCCACCACTACATCCCGGATCTTTAGGTGAGGTCCTCCAGTGGATACCGGCAGGGGAGACTGAGCCCCCTTCCCACAGCCCCCGGGCCCGGTAAAAAGTACGAGATCATTACCAATATCCTCAATATTGGAGAGAGTGGTAAAAATGTTACCAGTGAGATTAAAATCCCTCACCTTCTTTCCCAATTTACCTTTCCGGATGAGATAACCCTCCTCCGGAGAAAAGGTAAACATTTCCAGGTTAGTTTGACCACCACGAAACCCTTTAACATATATTCCCTCTTCTACTTCGGCTATCATCTCTTCCAGGGTTTTATCACCCGGCGATATGTAAGTGTTACTCATTCTGACTATAGGAGGATACTCGTAGCTAATAGCCCTGGCATTCCCGGTGGGATGTTCTCCCATTCTGGCCGCTGTTTCTCGAGAATGGAGCCGACCGACCAATTTTCCTTCTTTGATCAGATAAGTCTTTTGCGCCTCAACTCCTTCATCGTCGTACAGATAATAGCCTCCTTCTCCTTTAATTTTGGGCTCATCAATAATATTGAGCTGACTCGATCCAAAGATTCTTCCCAGTCGCATAATCTTTTGCATTCTCCTGTTCTCATAGAGAAAGTCAGCTTCGGAAAGATGTCCAAAGGCTTCATGGGCAAACACCCCGCTTAACTTGGGATCTACTATTACTGTGTATCTACCCCCCGTGGCTGGCTCGGCGTCCAGAAGATCTTCTGCTCGTCGGACTGCTTTTTCTGCCTCCTCTTCTCTTCCTTCCACAAGCTCATATCCACCGACTCCTCCTATTCCCTCATGGGCAGATTGAATATTATCACCTCTTCGGGCTATAGCTGTCATTCCTAAAACTGTGTCCATTCTCTCCTGCTCAATGTAAGTTCCTTCCGAATTAAGAAAATACTTTGTTATATGAACATCTGCATATTTTAAGTCAGAGGTCTGGATTTCTTTAGAGGAAAGAAGAATCTGGTTGTAGCGGCTACAGAGGAGATACTTCTCCTTAAGAGAAATCTGGCGGGGGTCTTTTTGCACCTGTATCGATACTTTTTTGTCCAGAGACGGAACTGAGGCTAGCTTGATCTTTCCTTTTTTTACCAGAGAAGCCTCATCCACCGCTAGTCTTAAATAATCTTTTAATCTATCTATATCGTTAAAAGAAACAAAACTCCATCCATCCTTAATCTTGGCTCTTATAGCCCCTCCTTTTTCTGAAGATTCTCCAATTGCCTCCAGCTCTTTTCCCACATAGTGAATCTCAACCGCTCTGATTTCCTCATACCTGATCTCGATGTAATCTGCTTTGACTTTCTCTAAACAGCAGGTTAAATAAGCCTTCATTCAGGAAACCTTTTGCATAATCTTCTCAGCAATGTCAAAGTTAGCATAAACTCTCTGGACGTCCTCCGATTCCTCCAAGGCATCCATCAAGCGAAGCATTTGAAAGGCCTCTTTTTCCTCAAGAGGGACGGTAGTTTGGGGAACCATTGTCAATTCGAGTATTTCAGGAGTGTATCCGGCTTTCTTTATATTTTCTTTCATTTGAGTAAATTGCTGGGGAGCAAAAACAATCTCCAGGGTATCATCTTCATCCTTGATATCCTCTGCCCCTGCCTCAACTGCCACATCAATCACCTTGTCCTCATCTACTTTGCTTTTGTCCAGTATCATTGTTCCTTTGCGGTCAAACAACCAGTTAACGCATCCCACTTCCCCCAAATGGCCTCCATGTTGGCTTAGAATGTGTCTTATCTGAGAAATAGCTCTTTTTTTATTATCGGTAACCCCCTCGATAAGCAAGGCTGCTCCTCCTGGCCCGTATCCCTCACAGGTGAATTTCTCATAGCTAACTCCGGGAAGCTCACCTGTACCTCGCTGGATAGCCTTTTGAATGTTTTCCTTGGGCATCCCCGCCTCTTGAGCCATCTCTACCGCCAGGCGCAAGCCGGGATTGGTCTGGAGATCTGCCCCTGCCCTTGCTTCGATGGCAAGTTTACGGGAAAGCTTACTGAAAATCTGCCCTCTTTGGGCATCCTTCTTTGCCTTTTTATGTTTTATACTGCTCCATTTAGAATGACCTGACACGCTGCATCACCTCCTCGCGTCTTTTGTAAGTATTCAGTGAACCCCGTCATTTTTGGTAGTCGCAGGCTTTAGCCTGCGCACCCTAAAGGGTGCGGCTACCCTGAAAATTCAATGTGACACGGCGTTTACTGAGCATTTACCGTCTTTTGAAGTAGTCTAGCAGAAAGGAAGGCTCTGTCAATTACTCATTTCAAAGGTAATATCAACAAACTATTCCTGATCATATCTCCCATATTTTCTCACCAGTTCCATAACCCGTTTATACTGTTGGAAGCTCACATCATGGGGAATAGAATGATCGGAGTGATAGATATATCCTCCTCCCTTTTTGGCTACCCTAAATTTATCTTTTATCTCTTTCTCAATGAGATTTGGATCATCAGCCTTCATCAGCCGAACGTCAATCCCCCCCATGAAGGAAAGTTTGTCGCCGTATTCTCTTTTCAGTTCCCTTACGTCCATTCCTGCCTTAACCTCCAGGGGCTGAAGACAGGAAAAACCGGCCTCAATAAGGTAAGGAATCAGCTCCTTTACGCAGCCGCAGCTGTGCAGAATGACAGGCATGTCCTTTGAGCGAAAGTAACCACAAATCAGCTTGTCGGCAGGAAGAAGCTGCTCCTGATAGCACTTGGGGGAAAATAGAAGTCCGTTTCTATATCCTAAATCATCACAGAGGAAGGCGCCATCAAATTCAAAGCCTTTCTCTATCATGAGCTCACACATATGAATAGCTAGCTTGGCCATAGTGGTATACATCTCCTTTACCCATTGAGGATCAGTGGCGATAGCTACCAGGAGTCTTTCCGAGCCCAGATAGCGCTGGAGAAGATCATAGCCTAAACCGGCACTAAAGGTGATAAATTTTTCCTTTCTTCGCTCCTTCCGAAACTCAATCAGAGCCTTCTCCAGGGGAACGTAACTCTCTGGATTCATGACATAGCTTGAGGTAATCAACCGGGAATCACGCGGGGTAAATCGACTCTTAATCTTTTCCCAATCTTTTTTATTCTTGATGGGTGAGTCAATGATTTGAGGAGTGGTAGAGCGGTTCCGATGATTCTTTACCACCTCGCCAAACTGATTTCTCTGGATGATGTACTCCTCGTTTTCTTCCAGTACCTCGCAGCCGAGTTGAGGGCCGAGGTCGGGACAGAACCTAGCCATCTCATAGCCAAAATAATCAGAAGCCGAGACATCTCGTGGAAGACCTTCTTTCCTCCACCTTTCTACGGTTGCTTCCCAGGGTGAATCATGAATAGGAACCCGATCCGGCTC
>JBHIAL010000124.1:0-4611 GCA_046758525.1 bacterium | reverse complement strand
TCCTCCGATAGATAAGCAAGATCCAATGCCTTTTCTCGGATAAAGCTTTCCAGAGCCTTCTCGGCTATCTCATCTATTTTGAAGGTTACATCTCCCCCACTTTTAGCCACCCCAACATTCTCTCTGGAATATATTTTACCCAGGTGTGGTCTTACCAACCTTCCAATTCTTTCTGCCAGTTCCCTGACTATCTGCTTCTCTTTCACTTCTTTATTCGGTTACTTTTATCTAGAGAAGATATGTCTTTCTGTCGATTCCATAAGTTTATAAGCAATTACTTCTCAGTTAGAAGATGGATGTTATTCCTATGAAGCCTCACCCCCACCACCTCCTCATCTCTCAACAGGCCTTTTTCTTGAGGGTTTAGCACCTTTACCTCCATCTTCTGCCCTTCTCTTAATTCTATGTGGTAAGTGGCCACCGATCCTGTATAATGGGAGAATTTTACCACCCCGTCGAAATCGCCTTTCCCCTTAGCGACTATATCTACCGTCTCTGGTCTCACCACTACCTCCACTTCATCCCCAGGATGAAAATCCCCATCCTGATTAATAGCTATTAATCTACCCAACATTTTGACTTCGACGCGACCATCTTGTGATTTGATGATGGTCCCCTGGTAGAAATTGGCCTCACCAATGAAATCAGCCACAAATTTATTCTCAGGATGAAGGTAAATTTGGTTTGGGGATCCGATTTGTTGAATGCGACCGCCTTCCATCACAGCTATCTTATCGGAGATAGTCATAGCCTCTGCCTGGTCATGGGTAACATAAATACTGGTTATAGAGAGTTTCTGTTGTAATCTTCTTAGTTCTTCTCTGGTACTCACCCTTAGTTTAGCGTCGAGATTGGAAAGGGGTTCATCAAACAATAATACTTTTGGCTCAGTCACCAGAGCTCTGGAAAGAGCAACCCTTTGCTGTTGGCCGCCGGAAAGCTGTCCAGAAGGCCGGTCCTCAAGACCCTCCAGATCGACCAATTTCAAAGCCTGGGCTACTTTTCTTTTAATCTCCCGACGAGAAAATCTCCTCACCCTTAAGCCATAGGCTACGTTTTCAAATACAGTCATATGAGGAAAAAGGGCGTAACTCTGGAAAACCATAGCTGAGTCTCGATGCTGAGGTGGAATGTCATTTATGAGCTTATCTCCCATAAAAATTTTTCCTCTGGTAGGATACTCAAATCCGGCAATCATTCTCAAAGTGGTGGTCTTTCCACATCCAGATGGCCCCAGGAGCGTAACTAGAAGTCCCTTCTCCACTTCAAGGGAAAGATTGTCCACTGCCTTGACCTCTCTAGGGGTACCCTCTGCAAAAAATTTGCTGATATCTTCAAGAATGAGTTCGGCCTTTGCCATCCCGTATCTCCAAAGTTTACTCTGGCTGGAACAAAGTAGTTCTTCTCCCTAACAAACCCCCAACTATTAGCCTGAGCCCGATTATTGCAGTTAACACAATAACAATAATTACATATCCGTAAGCGGCGGCCTGGGCAAGGTCAGCATTATCCACTTCGTGAAGCAGGGCCACCGTAAGTAGCTGCCAATCAGCGGAAACAACAAAGATAACTGCGCTTATTGCCGTCATACACCTTACAAACATATAAACCATACCTGAGAGAAAGGCAGGGGCAATGAGGGGTAATGTAATCCTCCCAAATGTTCTGAACATCCCAGCTCCGAGGTCGGTAGAGGCCTCGTCAATACTCGGATCTATCTGTTGCAGTTGAGCTATCCCATCTCTTATCCCCACAGGCATTCTCCGGAAGATAAAGACCAATATTATAATCAAAGCTGTTCCGGTAAGCTGTAGAGGGCGTGTGTTGAAAGCCAATATGTAAGCAATGCCCACCACAACTCCCGGTACGGCAAAATTGAGCATGGAGACAAAATCCATAACTCCTTTGCCCAAAAATTTTTTTCTTACCACCAAATAGGCTATTACCATGGCTAATATTCCACCTATGGGCGTTGCTATCAGGGCGATGGTGAGAGTATCGCTAATGTATTGACCACCCACTGTAAAGACGTACCTGTAGTTTTCCAGGGTTAGGCTGTTATCCACTCCCCATAGTCTGGTAAAGGAACCGTAGAGAACTACTCCATAAAAAAGAAGTACGCATGAGCTCAGGAATATCATAGCTGCCATTAGAGGGTATTTGGCGTGTTTTTCTGTGCTTAGAAGTCCGGCTCCCGATGGTCGGCCGGTCACAGTTACATATGACTTTCGGGAAACCCAATATTTTTGCACAACAAAGATTATCATTGTCGGCACTAGTAAAAAGATAGCCAGGGTGGCCCCTAAGGGCATATTATACATTCCCGTAATGGCCAAAAAAGCCTCCACGGTAAGCACCGGGAAATCACCCTGAATCACTATAGGATTACCAAAATCTTCTAAGGATCTAATAAAGACTAAAAGCAGCGCCGTCGCTATTCCTGGAGTTGCCAGGGGTAGTGTCACAGTAAGAAAAGTCCTCAGTTTGGATGCACCCAGGTCAAGGGCAGCCTCTTCAATAGCTGGATCCACCTTGGAAAGAACCCCTTCCAGGACCATAAAGGCGAGGGGGAAGTAGGCAAGAGTCTCGGTCAGAACCAGCCCGTCCAAGCCGTATATATCCCAATCTAAATTAAAGAGATCAGTTATAATCCCATGATTTCCAAAAACAAAGATAGCGGCCAGGGCGATAAGAAAAGGAGGCGAGATAATGGGAAGGATGGCTATGGTTCGGAAAAAGCCTTTAAATGGTATGTCTGTACGGGTGATCCCATAGGCGTAGATGAAGCCAATAACAGTTCCAAAAAGAGCCACCAGGGCTCCCACGGTCAAACTGTTAATTAGGGGCTGCCATCGGTATGATTTTTGAAAGAATTCCGCAAAATACTTGGGAGAGAACTCCCCACGGGGCCAGAGGCTGTACTGAAAAACCTTTATTAGTGGAAATACAATGAAAAGGAAAAGAAGTCCAGATATGAAAGCAATGCTAATAAGTAAAACCGGATCTTTAATTAACCTCTTGATTTCGCCCCTGCTATCTCTTAGGCAGAGAGTGAGCTTCAATAGATCTCCTCGATGACCCCGACATTGAGAGGGCCGGAGAGGAGAAGACTCTCCCCTCTCCGGTGGGGTTTGGACCAAGCCTCCATTATCGACCGGTGATTTCTCTCCATCGGTCGATTATCTCGTCCTTGCGCTGGCCATACCAGGTGATTCGTCCGCCGAAGCCTTCGATTACCGGGACCTGGGCCGCGGTTACTAGGCCCTCAGCAAGCTCCGCTTGCGGGTTCAGAGGAACTCTGTTCCATTTCTTAAATAGACTTTGAGCCTCAGCACTCATGAGCCAATCAAAGAACACCTTGGCCAGTTCTGGTTCAGGCCCGCCTTTGATTAGGGACACAGCCCCGATCTCGTAACCTGTTCCCTCCTTAGGAAAACTCATCACCACCGGATATCCTTTGGCGATACCCTTGGCCACGATATCATGGGAGAAGGCAATGCCCACTGCCACCTCACCCATTCCTGCTTCGGTTACACAGGCTGAGCCCGCCTTGGTGTAGTGGTGCATCTGCGCGCTCAGTTTCTTGATATATTCCTCATCTTCCTGGTCCCAACCGAGCTTTTTGGGGCCTATGGCTTGAAGCTGCGAAATCAAGGTGGTGTAAGCAGTACCGGAAGTATAGGGGTAGGCCTTGGAGATTTCTTTTTTGAATACCGGTTTAAGAAGGTCATACCACGAGGTAGGAGCTTCCACACCATGCTTTTTGAGAAATTCTTTGTTAGTAGCGAAGCCGATGAATCCGGTGTAAAAACCAGTCCAACGCCCCTCGGGGTCCTTGAAATCAGCGGGAAGGTACTGCCAGGCCAAGGATTCGGTATAGGGTTCCAGGATACCGTCCGCTGCGGCAGCTATATGGGAAGTGCTTGGACCGGCAAACCAGATACTTGCCTGTGGATTCTTTGCCTCAGCCCTTACCCTGGCCAAAACCTCTCCCGAAGACATCCGCACCCATTTGACATCTATGTTGGGATACGATTTCCCAAAGGCTTCTATATATATCTTAGCCTCGTCTACGTCAAAAGCTGTATATACATGGAGAGTCTTTTTGGCCGTAAATCCTGCGGCAGCCAGACTAAAAGTGAGGGCTGCCGTCAAACTGAATACCAGCAAGCGTCTACACATATTAAATTTCTCCTTTTTGTCGAGATAGTTTTGTTTTTCTTTGAAAGTTCCCCTGAGAAATTTATTTAATACTTTCCTCTTTTTGGGAAGCTTTCCTTTTGCCCAGCTAACGGCCTACGCGCCTTTTCACCTCCCTCTGGCCTTATTTTTAGCGGTCCCCTTACCATGGATCTAACCTTTCCACTATGATCATGCCATTTTATTTTGGCTTCCCAGACTTTGGCAGAGTCTGCTGTCTCATAAGATTTAGAGAAAATCCCTGCATAAATCCCTGTACTGCTGATTATGGCTGACAAAACTCTTTATTCTGGCTAAAATTTGTTGCCTGTTCCCAAAACTATCGGCTCCGTAAGCTTCCATAACAAAAGAAGAGGCTGCTGAGGCAAAAAAAGCTGACCACCAAGGATGGTGTGTTTTTTCATATTCCAC
>JBHIAL010000123.1:0-4626 GCA_046758525.1 bacterium | reverse complement strand
GGGTTCACTGAATACTTACATGGTAACAATTGACTCACTTGACTGTTTTGAAAGATTTACTAGAATAGATAGTGAGCTTGCTTTTTGACAAAGAAAAAATTTGAGATACAATTTGACAAAATTGAGATGGTAGATATAGTTGGAAAAGATAGGTTTTCTCAGTTGACTTTCTTTGAGACATTTGATAAAATAAAAAAATACTTTTCTCAATGGTAGCAGGAAGGTAGACTTGACAGATAGGGAAGAGAGTGTTAGAATTGGCCTGATACTTCATCAAAATTTCCTTATTTGTACAGTTCTGAAATAGAGGGACTTGACAAAATATCAAGGATGTGTTAATAAAAAGAAAACTGCTGAGGAAAGGGGGTGGTGAAAAGGTAGATAATCAAAACCCATGTAGGAAGGCAATGAGGATAAAGGTTAAAAGGAGGAAGTAGAAATGAAGAAAGCTTTAGTAATCGGAGTAGGGCTGCTGGTATTTGTCTTTATGTTCAGCAGTCTTGCTCTGGCTGAGATAACCACCAGCGGATCGGTGCAGTGGAAGATATACGGAAGTGACGAAAAACCGGGGGGATTTGAGGTAGCCAGTCCTCGGTTTAAATACGGCGATGTGAGGATGCACTACGATATAAAAATGACCTCCGGTCCTTGGGAGGCATTGTTTGCTCCTCGGATCAGACTGGATAAGGATCCCGAACTGGTAGAGGATAATGGTTCCTACCTCAAGGTCTACCTGGATAGTTCCAGTGTTATGCTCAAGCCCAGGTTGGACTACGGGTTATTCGATGTCTATTCTGTGACACATGGTGATCCAGCCAACATTCCCAAAGAGCCCGGGGTCAAACTCGATCTCCCCTTCAAGCCCTTGGATATGAGTCTGGATCTGGTGCTAAATAGCACGGTGGTATACAAGAGTACCGGTGGGACAACAGGTGCGGGAGATCAGGAGACAAAATGGAACTACGGAGCAGGCTTAAGCTTTGCCGCAGCACCGATCGGTGTAGCACTGCAGTTTATCACCACTGACGTTACGGACTATAACTGGTATGGTTCCGCCTATGGAGCTAAGCTGACTGCGGATCTAGCTCCAGTAAGCCTAGAAGCTCAGTTTGCTTCCTTTAGCCCTGAAGCAGCTGGGAAAAAGGATGGCTCAGGTATCTTTGCTAAGGTCGGTTATGCTCTGGGCGAAGGTCTCGGTAGTCTATCCCTCGAATACAAGGGTTCCGACAAGGAATTCAACGGGCTTGGCACCGCCACAGCCGATAACTATTCCAAGATTAAGGGAAAGTATACCTATCCTCTGGCGGAAGCAGTGAATATGGAGATCGCCGTAGCTAGTATAGATAAGGGTTTGGGAGAGGATGATTTCACCGAATACGAAGTGAAGTTTGCCGCGTCCTTGTAGAAGTAAAAGAAGGTGGGCTCAAGGTCACGAGCCCACCTTCAAAAGATTTTTTTATCAAGGAGGTGAGGCATAATGGCGGAGGTGCGCCTAAAGGATGTAACTAAAGAGTTTGGAAAGGTAGTAGCAGTTAAAGGTTTTAATCTGGACGTTCCAGATGGGGAGTTTGTTATTCTGGTAGGGCCTTCTGGGTGTGGAAAGACCACTACTTTGAGGTCTATTGCCGGTCTGGAGGAGGTGACAGCGGGGGAAATTTATATTGGTGATAGAATGGTCAATGATGTTCCCCCCAAGAATAGAGATATCGCCATGGTCTTTCAGAACTATGCTCTCTATCCCCATATGAATGTGTACCAGAACATGTCCTTTGGACTGAGGTTGAGGAAAGTTCCCAAGCCAGAGATTAATAAAATAGTAAAGAGAACGGCTGATCTTCTGGGTATAGGTGAACTGCTGGATAGGAAACCAAAGGAGCTTTCTGGTGGACAGCGCCAGAGAGTAGCTCTGGGAAGAGCCATCGTGCGTGATCCCCATGTGTTCTTATTCGATGAGCCTCTTTCTAACCTCGATGCAAAACTACGAATTGCTATGAGAGCAGAGCTGCTCGATTTACATCAGCGTCTTAAAACCACCACTATTTATGTCACTCATGATCAGCTAGAAGCAATGACCATGGGTGACAGGATTGTGATCATGAATGAGGGGATAATCCAGCAGGTGGATAGTCCTCAAGAGGTATATGATCATCCAATCAACAGATATGTAGCAGGGTTTATCGGCTCTCCGTCTATGAATTTTCTTCCTTGCACCATTGTCAAAGGTAACGGTAATATTTATGCTACCGGCAAAGCCTTTAAACTAAGAATACCTTCTGATAAAGCAGCTAAGATGGTGAAGGACTATATCAATAAAGAGGCGGTGCTAGGAATTAGACCGGAGCATATTGACGCCAAATCCACGGTTAGGGACTATGACCCAGAGAGCGTCTTTGAGGCTTCAGTATGGGTGGTAGAACCTGTAGGCTCGGAAAAACTTGCCCACATAAGATGCGAGCAATATACTCTCGTCGCCCGGCTTGATCCTCATGTCGATTTAAAGCCAGGTCAAACCACTGAGTTTGTTGCCAAAATGGATTTGGCTCACGTATTTGACAAAGAAACAGAGAGGACAGTCCTTTAGTTAATTGAGGCTGGGGTGCAATCCTCATCCAGGAAATTCATAGGAGTAAGGAAAGAACATGAGGAGGGAGGATATTCTGTCCTCCTTTTTTATTATATTAGGTAGGTATAGCGAGAGAATTTAAAATAGTTTAATGAAGGTTGCTATCTTAGTTGATGGTTATAATGTAGTTTATAGTTCTCCTTTGCTCAGGAGGCTATTAAAGAAGAGTGTCTATCAGGCTCAGGAGGGATTAATCAGGCTGGTGTCTAATTATTTTTCTATGAAAGGAGTAGAAGGTTACGTGGTTTTTGATGCCTATAGGCGTCCCTATCTGGATACTAGGCAAGAGATAAGTACTAATTTAAAGATAATCCTTACGGGAAAAGGTAAAACAGCTGATTCCTATATTGAGAGCTTTACGTCTCAATATAAATCTTCCTATGACTATATCTACGTAGTTACGGCTGATTATTCTCAGAGGATGACTGTGCTCGATAAAGGAATTCTACTTCTCTCTCCCCAAGATTTCCTCAGAGAGATTGAGACCTGCCAGAAGGCTTTAACAAAAAAGTATTCATCTATCCCACCCGGATCCCATCTAAGAGTATCTGATTACTTAGAGGATGGAGTGAGAAAAAAGTTAGAGAGAATAACTAAGGGACAAAGCTAATAAAGTGGATTACTTCAACCTCTTGCTCAATTAATCCAAGAAAGCAGAGAGCCCAATGTTGGTGATCCTGGAGCATCACAGAATTATAAAAATCCTATAACTATTCAGCCTTATCATAAATTTCACCGCAGAGCACGCCGAGAACGCTGAGAATAAAGTCTTCAGCTATCAGCAACTTACTGAATGCTGAGAGCTGAATGCTTACTAATTTGATTCAGCTCTGGGGACTCTGCGATCTCTGCGGTGAATAGTTGCTAAAGAATTCTGGCCTCGGGAGGGAGTCCAGGAAAGTAGAGTTAAGTTTATGGAAGTGAAGATAAAGATAGGTAATGGTCGAGATATATCCTTTCTGTGTGGAAAAAGAGACGAAAATTTAAAGACTATGGAAAAGGAATTGGGAGTTAGGTTCATTCTCAGAGATAATTTTTTGAAAATTATAGGAGAAAAAGAAGGGGTAAAACAAGCTCAAGAAATAGTAGAGGAAATCTTCTCTCAGTTGCACAAAGGATATTTGCCCCATTTTGACGAGATAAAATCTGCCTTAAGAAGGATAAAGAAAGGAGAAGAAGGAAGACTGGAGGAAGCTTCTTTGTCAGTTATATTTACCTCCGCTCGAGGAAGAAGGGTAAGACCCAGGACCGAGGGGCAGAGAAAATATGTGGAGGCAATGAAGAACAACGATGTGGTTTTCAGTATCGGTCCGGCAGGGACTGGCAAGACCTATCTAGCAGTAGCCATGGCCATAGCTACTCTAGAGAAAGAAGAAGTTGTGCGCATAATCCTAACGCGTCCCACAGTAGAGGCGGGAGAGAAGTTGGGTTATCTACCTGGGGGACTGGAAGACAAAGTAGAGCCGTATCTGCGTCCTTTATACGATGCCCTCTACGATTTGATTCTTGCTGATAAATTTCAGACACTTTTAGAAAGGAGAATTATCGAAATTGCTCCTCTTGCCTATATGAGGGGACGCACTTTGAATGATGCATTTATTATTCTAGATGAGGCACAAAACACAACCTATGAGCAGATGAAGATGTTCTTAACCAGACTGGGTTTTGGTTCCAAAGTGGTGATTACAGGGGATATTACTCAGATCGATCTTCCTGCTCATCGCAGTTCAGGTTTAGTTGAAGTGCAGTCATTGTTTAAAGGGACAAAGGGGATAGAGACCGTTTATCTTACTCAGAAGGATGTGGTAAGGCATCGTCTAGTACAGGAAATAGTGAAGGCTTATGAGGATCATGAAAAAAAGATTAAGAATAGTTAAAAGATTTGAAAAAAGAGAAAAATCCAGCTATCCCAGATTTAAAATTAGAGGTATTTTTGTTAGATCTCATCTTTGGAAATGGGCCTGGGGGATAGGATTGATATCGAGTTTGTCTTTGGTTTTTCT
>JBHIAL010000122.1:0-4639 GCA_046758525.1 bacterium | reverse complement strand
CGTATCGAGGGACTTTCCCCGGAGGAGCCTTATATCAGCCACCTTAACGAGTCCGCTTTGCAGGTTTTGAATTTTGGGGGAGCAGCGAGCAAAGCGAGCGTTGAGGGGGGATGTTTTCCCCCTCGAGATCCTCATGTCTTTCCCGAGACGAGAAGACGAGTAGAAACAATCCAAAGTCGATATACAGCGACGGAGGGGAAGAGTCCCGAGATATTCTTGGCTTCCTAAGGGAGATAATAAGATGCTCACTGATCCGATTGCCGACTTGTTGACAAGAATTAGAAACGCCAATGCTTTGTCAATCACTAAAGTTGATCTTCCAAGTTCCAACCTAAAAGAAGCTATAACTAAAGTTTTACAAAGAGAAGGATTCATAAAGGGACATCGTGTCATCACTCAAAGAGGAAAGAAAATAGTACTTCAAATATATTTGAAGTATTCGGGGGATGGAGAGAAGATTATTACACATTTAGAGCGGGTCAGCAAGCCGAGTAGAAGAAGATATGTCAGAAAGGACGAGATTCCCCGGGTATTGAATGGACTGGGTGTCTGTATCCTTTCCACACCTAAGGGAATTCTTACAGGTGAGGAGGCACGGAAGATGGGAGTGGGAGGGGAGATTCTTTTCAATGTATGGTAGTTGAGAATAGAGAGGGAATTTTACTATGTCAAGAGTTGGTAAGAAGCCCATTCCGATCCCGGAAGGGGTAAAAGTTGAGATAAACAAAAGTAAGATTAAAGTAAAAGGCCCCAAAGGTGAGCTGGAAAGAGAGATGCCATCGGCAGTTAAGGTAGTTATCAAAAATAGACAAATTTTAGTCCAAAGACTTGATGAAGATAAACGTAGTAAATCTCTCCATGGGACGCTTCGCAGCCTTATTTTCAACATGGTGAAGGGTGTCTCAGAAGGATTTGAGAAGGTTCTGGAAATTGTGGGGATGGGGTACAAGGCTACGTTAGAAAATGGGGTTTTGATTTTGAGGGTAGGATATTCCCATCCTGTCAGGTATACATGTCCAGAAGAAGTAGGGATAGAGGTTTCCAATCCCAACACAATTCGGGTTTTTGGCTGTGATAAGCAAAAAGTAGGAGAAGTTGCAGCAGAGATTAGAGCTTCAAAGAAACCTGAACCTTACAAGGGAAAGGGTATCAGATATAAAGGAGAGGTGATAAGACGCAAGGTAGGCAAGGCAGCATTAGGGACCCAATAATAGAATTGGTAAGGAATCCAAGATGGTATCTTACGCCAAAGGGAAGTATCTGGCTAGACAGAGAAGAAGAAAACGAGTAAGGAAAAAAATCCGGGGTCTAAAGGATAAACTGAGGCTTTCCGTATATAAAAGTAACCGATATATCTACGCTCAATTGATAAATGATGAGGAACACAGGACATTAGCCTGCGTTTCTTCTTTAAAGGATATACCTGGGAGTAGATATTGCGCCAAGAACCTTCAAATAGCGAGGAAATTAGGAGAAGAGCTAGGAAAGAGAGCAAAGATTAAAGGAATAAAAGAAATCGTCTTTGATAGAAGCGGTTATCCTTATCATGGACGGATAAAGGCTTTGGCAGAAGCCATGCGGAGCCAAGGAATTAAGTTTTAACCAGGCAGATATCTCCTGCCTCAAAACTGTTGAGGAGTGCGAAGAGTGGAAAAAGTTAAAGAGGAAGATATAAAGGTAGAAGAACCTGTAAAGGAAGAGGTTGAAGAGAGGCTGATAAGGGTAAGGAGAGTCTTTACTGTAGTTAAGGGTGGTCGAACTATTGGTTTTAATGCTTTAATGGTGGTAGGTAACCGAAATGGACGGGTAGGTGTGGGTTTAGGTAAAGCAAAAGATTTGATTGGGGCTATAGGTAAGGGACGAAGAAAGGCGGAAAAAAATCTAGTCTGTATCTCTCTGAAAAATAACACCATTCATCACCAGGTTGTTGGAAAATATGGGGCATCAAGGGTTCTCCTTAAACCTGCTTCTCCAGGAACTGGGATAATTGCCGGTGAAGCAGTAAGGGCAGTGGTAGAATTGGCTGGGGTAAAAGATGTTTTGACCAAATCTCTGGGCAGTAACAATGCTCTAAATGTGGCTAAGGCTACACTGGAGGGATTAAAGCAGTTAAAAGATCCCCAGAGAGTTTTTGAGCTGCGGAAAAGGAAAAAATAGTGGATTTGTCAATATTAAGACCGTCTTCAGGATCTACTCACGCTAGAAAAAGGGTGGGCAGGGGTCCTGGTTCGGGACATGGAAAAACTTCTACCAGGGGACACAAAGGTCAAAAAGCCCGGGGGAAGATCCACAAATGGTTTGAAGGTGGTCAGATGCCCCTGGTAAGAAGAGTCCCCAAAAGGGGCTTCAATAGAGGCTTTAAACAAAAAGACCTCATAATTAACGTTGATGATTTAAATATTTTTAACCAAGAGGAAATAATAACCCCCGAGATTCTAAGAGCTTCGGGACTCATCAAAGGAAGAGGAAAAATCAAAGTTTTAGGTCGAGGAAGGCTGAATCGACCTTTAAGGGTAAAGGCTCATCGTTTCTCCAAGCAGGCTCAAAAAAAGATTGAAGAAGCTCAAGGTGAGATAGAGATAATATGATGTTGGAAAAATTTCAAAATATCTTTAGGATTCCCGAGCTTCGACGCAGGATTCTTTTTACCTTGGCTATGTTTTTGGTTTTTAGGCTAGGTTCATTTATTCCTGTCCCTGGAGTAAATGTGGAGGCCCTTCTTCGAAGCAATATCTTTCAAACAGGAGCATTTGGACTGATGAATGTTTTTGCCGGAGGGGCCTTACGGCGAATGTCTATCTTTGCCCTGGGCATAATGCCATACATTAGTGCCTCTATTATTATGCAACTTTTAACGGTAGCCATTCCTCGCCTTGAGGAGTTGAGCAAACAGGGAGAAGAAGGAAGACAAAAGATTACTCAGATTGCAAGATATTTCGCTTTGCCCGTGGCCGCTATTCAGGGAGTGGGACTATGTTACTGGATTCAGACTATTAATAACGGGGCCTTTGTGGTAACTCAGGGAATTGGTTTTTTGCTTCCCGCCGTGGTGACTTTAACCACCGGTACCATGTTTATAATGTGGTTAGGGGAAAAGATTACCGAAAACGGCATAGGGAATGGGATTTCCTTGATTATTTTCGCTGGGATCGTGGCACAGATACGCCCAATGACTGGAAATGTTCTGAATATTCTGCGAACCGGACAGCTTACCCCTTTTGTGCTTTTTCTTTTCAGTATCATTGCTATACTAATAACAGCAGCAGTGGTACTTATCTATGAAGGGGAGAGAAGAATTCCCATTCGCTATGCTCGAAGGATAGTGGGAAGGAAGGTCTATGGGGGGCAAACTACTTATCTTCCTATTCGTATTGGAGGGGTAGGAGTTATTGCCATAATTTTTGCCATATCTGTTTTGTTACTCCCCAGCACCTTAGCTAGATTTATTCCCAGTCCCATCTTTCAGACCATTGCCGGCTGGTTAAATCCTGGTGCTCTTCTGTACTATGTTTTATATGCCTTGGCGGTTATTTTCTTCACTTTCTTCTACACGGCGGTGGTTTTTAATCCGGTTGAGGTAGCAGATAATATGCGCAGATACGGAGGATTTATTCCTGGTCTTCGTCCGGGGAAACCCACAGCTAGTTATATCACGGGTGTACTTACCCGAGTCACCTTTGTGGGAGCCCTTTTCTTCGCCTTTATTGCTATAGTACCTCTCATAATCAACCAAAAGCTCTTGTTTAATACTTTCCCCTTTGGAGGAACTTCTATTCTCATCGCCGTAGGAGTAGCTCTGGATACCGTGCAGCAATTGGAATCTCATCTATTAATGCGGCACTATAAGGGATTTATGAGGGGAAGGGGCTAGCCTTGAGGCTGGTTTTATTGGGTCCACCTGGAGCAGGGAAAGGAACACAGGCTAAAATAATAAAAGATGAGTTTAGGTTGACTCATATAGCTACGGGAGATTTATTGAGGGAGGCAGTCAGGAGAGGGACATCTTTAGGCAAACAGGCCCAAGACTTTATGCTAAGAGGCAGGCTTGTTCCTGACCGAATTATTCTGGCCCTCATAAGAGATAAGATTAGGGAGGGAGCTTCTGGATTCATTCTGGATGGATTTCCTCGTAACATAACCCAGGCAGAGAAACTGGATAAACTTCTGGAGGCAGAAAATAAAAAGCTCGATCTGGTAATTAACTTAGAAGTCAATTATAATGAAGCGATTAGCCGCTTAAAGGGGCGAGTGATTTGTCCGGAGTGTGGCAAGACCTATAATAGAGATAACTTTGCAGGTCAACCATTGATCTGTAAAGATTGTGGAACTCACCTTTCTCAGAGGAGTGATGATAATCCAGAGGCAATTGAGGAAAGACTAAAGGTTTATTTAAGACATACTCTTCCTTTGATTGATTATTACAAGGGAAAAGGAATTTTACGTAGTATTTCAGGAAAGTGGACTCCGCAGGAAGTTTTTCAGCGTATAGCAGGTCTACTTGATTCTCCTGGAAAGTTTTAGTATCCAGAAGGTTTATAGAGGGTATCGGGGGGAGTTTGGATGGTTCGCCTAAAGTCAAAAGAAAAGATCAGAGCTATTGAAAAAAGTGGAGAAATAGTAGCTGAGATTTTTCAAGGCC
>JBHIAL010000121.1:0-4651 GCA_046758525.1 bacterium | reverse complement strand
AGCTGTTGAGAGATGTGTGGACTGCTCCGGATGTAATCACATCTGTCCTACCTGTCGCTGTTTTCTTCTCTTCGACGAGAAGGCCAAGGAGGGATTCAGGAGAACCTTCCTCTGGGATGCCTGTTTATATACGGGTTTTGCCCGGGTTGCCGCCGGAACCAATCCCAGAATAAAACTTTCCCAGAGATTTGCCAATCGCCTCCTCTGTAAATTCGGCTTCTTTCCAGAAGACCTGGGATTGGATGCCTGTACTGGCTGCGGGAGATGTATTAGCGTCTGCATAGGTAAGATAGATATGAGAGAAGTAGTTACAGATTTAAGAGTGAAAAATCTAACCACTGGATGAGGAGATGGAAAATCCTTATCAACCAACAAAAGCTAAAATTTTAAAGATAATTCCTGAAACACCTGACATCAAGACATTTGTTCTTAAACCCGAAGACCACCTGGAATTTAAGGCAGGACAATTTGTCCAGCTTACCGTGCCCGGGATGGGAGAAGCTCCCTTTACTCCCTCGAGCTCCCCTTATGAAAAAGAAAGGATCGATGTTACTGTGATGAAGGTAGGCAGTGTAACTTCGGCTCTCCACGGCTTAAGAGAAGAAGATTCCTTAGGAATACGGGGACCTTATGGGAAAGAGTATCCTCTTTCTGATTTCGAGGAGAGGGAGATCTTAATCGTGGGAGGAGGAGTAGGTCTTGCTCCTTTAAGATCACTCTTTTTTGCTCTTACCCAAAATATCGAAAGATATAAAAAGGTTCTTTTCTGCTACGGAGCCAAAACTCCGGAGGACATCGTCTATAAGGAAGCTGTCTTAAAGAACTGGCAAACACTGCATCCGGAAAAGATACACTTTCGCCTCACCGTAGACAAGGCTGATGGAGAATGGAAAGGAAAAGTTGGATTGGTCACCACCACTCTGGACAACCTGGAAGAGGAGATCGAAGACGTGGAAAAAAGTCTGGTCGTAGTCTGTGGACCTCCTATAATGATGAAGTACACTACCTTTAGGCTGCTGGATTTAGGCTACCGCCCCCCCAATATTTTCCTGAGCATGGAAAAAAATATGTCCTGCGGGATAGGTAAATGTGGACATTGTCAGATGGGAAAGTATCTGGTCTGTAGAGACGGACCGGTGCTTACCTTAGATAAAATAAAGGATATTCCCGCTATCTGGGACTGAATTAAATGGCCAAGCGACTATTTGTTGATCTTGATCTATGTTCTGAGTGTGAGGAATGTGCTGTAAAGTGTAGATGCAGTTACCCTTTTCATCCCCAAAATAATGGAATAATCTACCTCAGAGAGTGGCTACATTTTCAGCTCGTTTGCCGGAAATGCGAGGATGCTCCTTGCCTTAATGCCTGTCGATATGAGGCCCTGGAGAGGCCAGAAAATGGTATTATAAAAAGAAATAATTTCCTCTGTGTGGGATGTAAATCCTGTGCTCTGGCCTGTCCTTTTGGAACCATCTATTTTGAAATAATCTCCTTTCTTACCTTCAATTGTGATCTCTGCGAGGGAAGATTGGAGGAAAAAGAAATACCCCTTTGCAGCAGAACCTGTCCAAAAGAAGCCATAAAATACGGGGATTTTGAAGCTGATCCTGGGAAAAATAGACATATCCTGAACAACGTGGTAGTTCAGGTGACCCCCTGGAAAAAGGTATAAGCGATGGCGGCTAACATTTTTTACTTTGTCGTTTTTCCCGGCTTTCTTTTCACTGCAGTGGTGGGACTCTTAGCAAGCTGGGTGGATAGAAAAATCACTGCTCGTCTTCAGTGGAGGGTTGGCCCTCCCTGGTATCAGAATTTCGCTGACTTTTTTAAACTTTTGGGTAAGGAAACTATCGTGCCTCGAGGGGCTGGGCGGACAGGCTTTTTGTTTGCTCCCTTAATGGGGTTAATTGGAGTAACTCTGGTATCCCTCATTCTCTGGCAAATGAATCTCGATCCCCAGAGATCCTTCTTGGGAGATGTTATCGTACTCATCTATCTTTCCATTTTACCTTCTCTAGCCATCATTATAGGGGGTTCTTCCTCTGCTAATCCCCTGGGAGCTGTGGGCGCATCGAGGGAGATAAAATTAATTTTGGCTGATGAACTTCCCTTTATTATTGCTATCTTTACTCCTCTAGCTAAGATTGGCAGCCTCAAAGTCGGCTCCATCATCGCTTATCAGCTAAACCATGGCATGATGTTTACCCATCATCTCTCTTCGGTGATTGCTCTGGTAGTGGCCTTTTTATGTATGCAGGCAAAACTCACCTTTGTCCCCTTTGATATACCGGAGGCTGAGCAGGAGATTATGGCCGGGCCTTATATAGAGTATTCTGGTCCTCTCCTGGCCATATTTAAATTAACTCGGGCCATGATGCTCTTTGCCATGCCGGTTTTTCTTATTACCATCTTTTTAGGAGGGTTGCAGTTTAACGGATGGGCTAGTGGCTGGTCAATTGCCAAATACCTGGTTATCCTCATTCTCATAATACTCATTAAAAATGTCAACCCTCGTTTGCGAATAGATCAGGCACTAAAGTTTTTCTGGCTAAGGATGTTTCCCTTGGCTTGCCTGGGATTCGTCCTGGCCCTGGTAGGACTATAAACGATGAACAATCTCTGGGCATTAAAGAAATCCATCTGGGTTTATCACCTGGCTACCGGATCATGCAACAACTGCGATATCGAGATTCTGGATTGTCTCACTCCTAAATTTGATTTGGAAAGGTTTGGTATCCTTCTGGTGGGAAGCATTCGGCATGCCGATGTCATATTAGCTACTGGCTCGATCACCAGCAAGGCTCTTTCCCGAGTAAAAAGGGTTTATGAGCAGATGCCTCAACCAAAATTGGTCATTGCCGTGGGAGGATGTGCCTGCAGCGGTGGAATTTTCAAAAATGGCTACAATATAGTGGGACCCTTCGATAAAATTGTCCCGGTGACTGCCTATGTTCCCGGCTGCCCTCCTAAACCGGAGGCCATCATCGATGGGGTGGTAAAGGTAATTAATAGTCTATAGAAAGGAAACTTGGGATGGTGAAACAAGACGTGATTAACGAGCTTAAAGAAAAACTAGGGGAAAAAATATTAAAATGGGAAGAAAAACCTCCCCAGAGGTATTACCTCACTATCCCCCGAGAAGATATTTTAGAAGTAGCTCGTTTTATCTTTAAAAAGCAGGGGGCAAGGTTTATCATTGAATCGGGAGTGGATACTCCCCGGGCAATGGAAATACTCTATCATTTTTCTTTTGATAAGCTGAATAAGATCGTCACCCTAAAGGTTTTGCTGCCTAAAGATGGATGCGAGGTGGAGTCTATTACTCCCGTAATTCCTGGAGCTAGTTGGATTGAAAGAGAGATCGCCGAACTCTTGGGGGTAAAGTTTCTAAATCATCCTGATCCTCGAAGACTATTACTTGCCGAGGACTGGCCAGAAGGGGAATATCCTTTAAAACAAAAGGTAAGGGAAAATCAATGAACCGTAAAACCATAATTCCCATTGGTCCTTACCATCCTTTGCAGGAAGAACCAGAGTTTTTTGAGCTGGAAGTGGAAGGAGAAAAAGTTATCGATATTACTGTTCACATTGGTTACAACCACCGGGGAATAGAAAAGATTGCCGAATCGAAAACCTTTGACCAGATGGTTTTCCTGGTAGAGAGAATCTGCGGAATATGTTCTACCTCGCATCCTATTGCTAACTGTAATGCTGTAGAAGATTTAGCCGGAATTGAGATTCCCGAAAGAGCTAAATACATAAGAAGCATCGTGGGGGAACTGGAAAGGCTCCACAGTCACCTCCTCTGGGTGGGTCTGGCGGGGCATTTCATTGGATACAACACGCTCTGGATGTGGGCCTGGAAATACCGGGAGCCAATCCTGGATATTTTTGAGCAGATTACCGGCAATCGAAATCACTATGCTATGATGAGACCGGGTGGAGTGCGTCAGGACATCGAAGACGATGCCATCCTCCCTCTTTTAAAGGGATTAGATGAGGCAGAAAGAAAAATCGAGATGGTAACCAAGGCGGTTCTGGATGATCCTGTTCTGGCGGCCAGACTAAAAGGGGTGGGGATCCTTGCCAAAGAAGAGGCCATTAACTACTGTGCTGTAGGACCCACCGCTCGAGCTTCAGGAGTAGATATTGATGTACGAAAAGATGAGTCTTACGCAGCCTATGGCCTGGTAGACTGGAAAATTATTACCCAGGAAGATGGGGATGTCTTTGCCAAAGCGGTGGTAAGGCTCCTGGAGTGCTTTGAATCCATCAAGATTATTCGTCAGTGTCTGGAGAAACTTCGCACCGTAAAAGGCGAAATTGCGGCCAAGGTTAAGGAGATCCCTCCCGGTGAGGGAATCGGTCATCACGAGGCTCCTAGAGGAGAGGTCTTTCACTATGTAAGGTCAGACGGTTCTAATCGACCTGTTCGCCTCAAAGTAAGGGCTCCTACCTATGTAAATCTTCCCACCTGTAAGGCCACCGTTCCCGGCGAAAGTGTTGCCGATGCTGCTTTGATTTTGGCTTCCATTGACCCCTGTTATTGCTGTACTGAGCGAATTGTCACCATAAATAAGAAAACCGGTAAGCGAGAATTAAATGGGCAGGATCTTTTGAGACTATGCCGGAAAAAGACAGAGAAAATAAG
>JBHIAL010000120.1:0-4676 GCA_046758525.1 bacterium | reverse complement strand
TTACCTATTTTCAGCAGGTAGGAGGATTTGATCTAAAACCGATCTCAGTTGAGCTCACCTATGGTCTGGAGCGAATAGGAATGTGTCTTCAGAGAGTGGAAAATGTGTTCGAGCTCCAGTGGAATTCTCACATTAAGTATAAAGATCTTCAATATGAAAGCGAGGTAGAATTCTCTCACTATAATTTTGAGGAGGTGGAGGCCCCCACTCAATTTAAGCTTTTCGGGATCTATGAGGCTGAAGCAAAAAGGCTTCTTGAAAAGGGACTTTTCCTGCCAGCCTATGACTACGTCCTCAAGTGCTCTCATACCTTTAATCTACTGGATGCTCGAGGTGCCCTGGGAGTTGCTGAAAGGGAAAGACACATCAAAAGAGTACGTCGCCTAGCTAATAGATGCGCCAGTCTTTATCTCGGGAAATCGGGTTTGCCAATTTCTGATAGCTTAGGGAGTTAGTAAAAAGAATCTTCAAGGAATTTTTTAAAGAGGAGATCAGGTGCCTAAGACGGCCTTGTTAGAGATAGGGGTGGAGGATCTACCGCTCTCTTTCGTTTGTGAGGCTCTGGGGCAGCTCAAGGAAAAAGGGCAGGAGCTTTTTGCCTCAGCCTATTTGGATTATGAAAGAATCGATACTTTCGGCAGTTCTCAACGACTAGCCTTTCAGGTAGTGGACCTATTCCCTCACCAGAGGCAGCATATTGACAGGGAAATGGGTCCTCCTCAAATCATGGTTTTTGATGAGGCTGGAAGGCTTACTCCCAGAGGCAGAGCTTACCTAAAAGCTAAAGGAGTAAAAAAAGAAGATCTGGGAATAGAAAAACTAGAAAAGAGAAGCTATGTTTACATAAAAAGAAAGAAAATGAGTCAACCCACAGAAAAGCTTCTTTCTTCCCTTTTTCCCCAGCTCATCAAATCTATAAATTTTCCTAAATCTATGAGATGGGGAAGAGAAGATTTTTCATTTGGACGGCCTATCAGATCTATTTCAGCTTTGTTCGGGGAAAAGATGATAAGATTCAAGATAGCCGGAATTTCCTCGGATAGAAAGACAAGAGGGCATCGTTTCCTCTCTCCTTCTTATTTCTCGGTGCCGACCGCTCAGGAATACTTTCCTCTTTTGAAAAAAAATTACGTCATAGTGGACCCGGAGGAACGCAAAAAGCTAATTCTTAGACAGATGAGAAAAATAACCTCTTCCTTAAGAAAAAATTATCCTCAGGCAAGAATTTATGAGGATGAGGATCTTCTGGAGGAACTAGTCTGTCTGGTTGAGTATCCTACTTTATTTATAGGAGAGTTTGATCAAAGATTTCTCTCTCTTCCTCAGCCTGTCCTCAAAGCTTGCTTGAGAGATTATCAGAAGCATTTCTCAGTGGGAGATGGAAAGGAAAGCCTTGCCTATTTTGTGGGAGTAAGAGAAGGTAACGAAGATCACTTAGAGGAAGTAGTGGAGGGTAATCGAAGAGTACTTAACGCACGCTTAACCGATGCCATGTTTTTCCTGGAGGAAGATAAAAAGACTCCTTTAGACAAAAGAGTATCAGAGCTTAAAGAGATGATTGCTCAGGAAAAACTGGGTAGTTATTATGATAAAACGATGAGGTTGGTAAAGCTTGCTGGTAGGATCGCCTCTCATCTAGGAAAGAGCGAGAAAATTAAGGAAAGGGTAAAAGAAGCAGCCTACCTTTGTAAGGCGGATTTAGTTACCCAGATGGTCAAGGAATTTCCCTCTCTGCACGGAATAATGGGGCAGGAATATGCCCTTCAATCTGGAAAAGATCTGGAGGTGGCCCAGGCCATCCTGGAACACAGAATGCCCCGTTTTAGTGGAGATGGACTTCCTCGCACCGAGGAAGGGGCAATCCTTGCCTTGACCGACAAGGTTGACACTCTGGTAGGTTCCTTCTGGGCCGGATTTATTCCCTCCGGAGCAGGGGACCCCTGGGGTTTGCGAAGAGAGGCACAGGGAATTGTTGAGATAATTTTAGATAAGGAATGGGGAATCAGTTTAGATTACTTGACTAGAGAGTCTTTAAAGCTTTACGGAGAAAAAACCACCGGAATTGATCTCAAAGTTAAAGAATTCCTCCGGGCAAGAATTGTCGGAATTCTTAAAGAGAGAGAAGTTAAAAAAGAGGAGATTAAAGCCGTCTTAAAGGCCGGTTTCGACGATGTTGTTGATGTAATTAAAAGAGGCGATGCTCTTGGCAGTGCTGCCACCAGACCAGAATTCAAAGAAGAGGTAATAGCCATCGTGAGGTTGGTCAACATCTTAAAGCAGGCCGAAGAATGGGGGCTCAGAATTCCTGAACGCGTAAGGGAAGGGCTTTTGGAAGAAAAGGAAGAAAGGAATCTTTATCTCCATTGGAAAAAGATTGAAAAACAGCTTGAAAAATTGTTAAGTGAGCAAAATTATCTCCAGGCCTACCAAATTCTTTCTACTTTGACGCGTTCGATTCATGACTTCTTCGAGGGAGTTTTGGTGATGAGCGAAGACAAAAACTTAAGATTAAATCGTCTTTCTCTTTTGAGCAAAATAGGAAAAACTTTTCTCTCTATAGCTGACTTTACTGAACTCCAGGTAAAATGATAGTGATGAAGGAGCGGTAAAATGGCTCTGGTAGGGATTGAAATTTATCCTACCGGTGGAATGGTACACATAGTCTCCAAAAAGACTAATCTAGAAAAAGGAGATTGGTGTCTTTACCAGCTGAGAGAAGGAATGGGAATGGGGAGGGTAAAATTTATTTGTCCGAGCAGCGGAAAAACTTCTTTTCTAGGCGGAGAAAAAATAAGAAAAGCGAGCTCTGAGGATAGAGCAGAATTTGAACGTCGGCAAGAGATTGAGAAAAAATCGTACCGAATAGCACTGGAGAAGATCTCCTCTCATATGCTCCCTATGAAACTAATAGCCACTAAGTACCCTTTAGAGAGCAGCCGAATTACCTTTTACTATACAGCCAAAGAGCGAGTAGATTTCCGGGCCTTGGTCAAGGATTTGGCTGCTATCTTTAAAGTAAGGATACAGATGCAACAGATTGGGGTAAGAGATGAGCCCCAGGTCCTGGGAGGTTGTGGGATTTGTGGTAGGCCTGTTTGTTGTGCTTTATTCTTAGGTAAACATAAAGAAAAGCTCGATTCGGTAAGCCTGGAGGCTGCACGCCTACAGAACCTTCCCTTGACTTCCTCCAAAATATCGGGAACATGTGGAAGGCTTCGCTGCTGTCTAAATTTCGAATATCCTACCTACTCTGTTTTAAAGAAAGAACTGCCCCGCGTAGGAGAAATTGTCCGATGGCAAGGGGAAGAGGTAAGGGTGATAGCCCAGGATATACTAAAAGAAACCGTGGTAGTGGAGACTAAGGAAGGAATAAGAAGACCATTAACCAAGGAGGAGCTAAAAAATATAAGTTGAAGGCCCTAAGTCTATTTTCAGGAGGGCTGGATAGTATCCTGGCCACAAAGCTTTTGCAGCTACAGGGAATTGAAATGGAGGGAGTGTGCTTTGTCTCCCCCTTTTTTGATGAAAAAAAGGCAACCAGAGCAGCTAAAAATCTGACGATACTCCTTCATACCGTAGATATAGGAAAAGATCTTCTTCCCCTTCTTCTTTCACCTCCCCATGGCTTTGGAAAGGGGGCCAATCCCTGCGTTGATTGCCATATTCTTATGGTAAAGAAGGCAGCAAGCTTAATGCAAGAAATAGGAGTACACTTTCTGGTGAGCGGAGAGGTCTTGGGGGAAAGGCCAAAATCACAGAGCAGATGGGCTCTTAATGTAGTAAGTGAGGAGTCAGGCTGGGGAGATTATCTTCTTCGCCCCCTGACTGCTAAAAACTTACCTCCAACTTTTCCGGAAAAAAAGGGATGGGTGAAAAGAAATAAGCTTCTTGGAATCAAAGGGCGGAGTCGAGGGATTCAATTGAGAATGGCTGAATCTTTGGGAATCTCGGACTTTCCTACTCCTGCCGGAGGATGTTTGCTTACCGATTCGGTCTTCTCCAAACGGGTTAAGGACTTATTAGCCCGGAGAAAGCTCAATCTCAATGAGATTGAGCTTCTTAAAATAGGGAGGCACTTTCGCCTGGAGAAAACCGCCAAACTCATTGTGGCCAGAAATAAAGAGGAAAACAGAAAAATTCTCGAGCTGGCTACCCCCGGCGACTTTTTTCTTGAAGTGGTGGATTTTCCGGGACCGGTGGGACTTCTAAGGGGGGAAGAGCACCTCATCCTCAAGGCTGCCTCCGTAACCGGTCGTTACAGTGACGCTCCCCCGACCAGGGTAAAAGTGAAGTACTATCAATTCCCTCATACGGAGGAAAGATACGTTGAAGTAAACCGTGCAGAAGATGAGGAATTGGAGGCACTCAGAATCGGAGGTAGGCCGTGAGTCTTTATATCTTTGATTTAGATGGAGTGATCTACCGGGGGGAAAGGCTTCTTCCCGGGGTAAAAGAGACCCTATCCAAACTCAGAAAAAGAGGAGACCAAGTCTCTTTTCTCACCAATAACTCCACCCTGAGTAGATCCGGTTTTCATAAAAAACTTACCCAAATGGGGATTGAGGTGAATCTGCAAGATCTTTTCCCCTCCTCCTATCTAGCTGCTATTTATCTTAGCCACAAAACTAAAAGAAAAAACACTAAGGTGCTGGTCTTTGGAGAGGAAGGACTTTTCG
>JBHIAL010000119.1:0-4678 GCA_046758525.1 bacterium | reverse complement strand
CGACTGAAATATCTTAGCTGATATACAGCGACGAAGGGGAAGAGTCCCGAGATATGGTTGACAAAAAAACCTAATGTAATAAGATAAAACAATCTTGGATTGACTGAGATTGTTTTGCCACCAAAATTTAAGTAAAGGAGTTGACAAAAATGCTTCAGTTTCTGATCAAAGGCGGTCCGATAATGATTCCTCTGGTATTTTGCTCTATACTTGCACTGGCTATCATCATTGAGAAATTTATAAGTCTGAGGATAATTGAATCCAGAGCTGATAAGTTCATAGAAAGAGCACGGGGAATTCTGAACAGTGATGAGGAAAGGAAAATAGACAAGGTTCTTGCCTTGTGCGAGATGACTTCTTCTCCACCGGCTCGGATTCTGCGGGCGGGGATTGAGAAAAAGGAGGTAGGAAAGGCGGAAATCAAAGAGGCTGTTGAGGACGCTGGCTCCATAGAGGTACCTCATCTGGGACGATACCTGGTGGTTCTGAGCACTATTGTCACTATCTCACCTCTTTTGGGGCTGCTGGGAACGGTAAGAGGAATGATCAGGGCCTTTAATGAGATCGCTGTGCGGGGGGTAGGCGAGGCAGGAGCTTTAGCAGGGGGGATCTCTGAGGCTCTATATACTACTGCCTTTGGCCTTAGCATAGCTATTCCGGCCTTGATCTTTTATAATTACTTCACTCACCGAACAGATAGGCTGGTTCGGAAACTGGAGAATTTCTCCGGTGAGTTCTTGGAACTGTTGACCAGGAGGTAAAGATGCGTTTTCGTCGCCCAAAATCACGAGTGGAAGCAGTATTTAATCTCACTCCCCTTATCGATGTTGTGTTTTTGCTGGTTATATTCTTTATGCTTACCACCACTTTTCGTACCATTTTTCAGGGAATAAAGGTAGATTTACCTACCACTACCACACCCCAGGAAAAAATAGAGGAAAGTATTGTCATTTCCATTACCAGGGACAATCGTATCTACCTTGGTACGAAAAGAGTAAAAAAATCAGCATTGGTTAAGCTTCTAAAAACACGATTAAAGGGACGCCGAGGTCTGGTTATTATTAATGCCGACAAGAGTACTCGGCACGGTCAAGTGGTGGAGGTCATGGATCTGGCTAAACAAGCTGGAGCTGGTAGACTGGGTATTCTCACTTCTTATGTAAAGGTGGTGAAAAAAGGTGGATGAAAAAAATCGATTTAAACTGGCTCTTCTCGTCTCCTTTGCGATTCATTTTTCCTTTATTCTTTTGTTCCCTACCTTAGGAGCTCCTCTTAAGCCCCTTCCCAAGTATGTAGAAGTATCGCTGGTTAGGGTTCGTCCTAAACCTGCCCCTCCCCGGGTAGTTACGGTACCAAAGAAGAAGGAAAAGGTTAAGGTGGTAGAAAAAAAGAAAGTAGCCACGGTAAAGAAAAAGGAAACACCTAAGGTAGCCCAGATAGAGAAAAAGACTGTGGGGAAGAAAGCCACTGGCGCAATAGAAAAAGGAGGAAAACCTTCTGTTGGAGGTAAGGTTGCCGCCGCACCCCCAAAAGAGACAGGATTGGCCGCTAAGGCCTCTCCGGTAAAGATCTCTGCCCAACCAGGCCCAAAGCTTCCCACTCTTCCTCCTCAGGTGAGGACTGAGAGTGAGATTAAAGTTCCCTTGATCGGCCAGAGCGTTGAACCCACTCTGGGGACCGGAATTAGCCGTTATGCTCTACAAGGAGAAAGAGCTGTTATGCCGGGAGAAAGGATTCTTCCTGGTGGTGGAAGAGGGGCCGAAGGTAAAGAAGTTCTTCCTCAGGGTGCAGGGCTTCCCTCCAAGATTCCTTCCTCCATTGGAGGAGGAGTCTCCTACCAGCCAGGGGAAGGAGAGGGAGAAGGAGCCGGGGAAGGCCGAGGGCGTGGAATTAGAGGTCCGTTAGGTGAAGGCGGCAGGAAAATCGAGAGGTCACCGGAACCCCCTTATCCTGAATGGGCTCAAAGAGAGGGGAAAACGGGTGTGGTAGAGGTGAAATGTTGGGTACTGCTGAGTGGAGAGGTTAGAAATGTTGAGATCTACCGCTCCTCGGGGTTGCCCAGATTAGATGAACTTGCCTCTCAGTATCTAATGATGTGGAAATTCGAGCCTATTAAAGACAAAAAAATACAATGGGGGATAGTTCCCTTCCATTTTGAATTTGCAAAGAAATAAAAGGATCTTCAAAAGTGGATATGTCTCATGGGGGAGAATAAATTTCAATTGGTGTCGGATCTTAAACCCAAGGGAGACCAACCACAAGCAATAAAGAAACTATCGGAAGGTATAAAAAAGGGATATAGAGAACAAACTCTAATTGGTGTTACCGGGTCAGGGAAAACATTTACTATGGCCAATGTGATCCAGGAAGTGCAAAAACCTACCCTGGTTATCTCTCACAACAAGACGCTGGCCGCCCAACTCTTTAGTGAGTTTTCCGCGCTATTTCCTAACAACAGAGTGGAGTACTTCGTCTCTTATTATGATTATTATCAGCCTGAAGCTTATGTCCCTCAGACCGATACTTACATTGAAAAGGATGCCTCTATTAACGACAAGATTGACAGAATGCGGCACTCGGCTACCCGTTCTCTTCTGGAACGTCGAGATACTATAATTGTAGCCAGTGTCTCCTGTATCTACGGTTTAGGTTCTCCTGAGGATTACCGGGAGATGTTATTAGCTATAGAAGTGGGGGAAGGGGTGGAAAGGTCAAGGATTCTCAAAAAATTGGTGGAAATGCGATACGAACGAAACGATATTGATTTTTCACGGGGGAAATTCCGAGTAATAGGGGATGTAATCGAGCTTTTTCCTGCTTATGAGGAGGAGGCAGTAAGGATAGAGTTATGGGGGGACGAAATAGAAAGGATTTCTTTATTCGACCCGGTAACTAGAGGTACCAAAAAACACCTGGAGAAGATCTATATCTATCCTGCTACTCATTACCTGGCTCCTCCTGACAGGTTAGAGTACACTCTGAAGTCGATAAGTAAAGAGCTCAAACAGAGACTCAAAGAACTGAAATCTCAGGGAAAACTTCTGGAGGCTCAGAGACTGGAGTCAAGAACTAACTATGATCTGGAGATGATAAGAGAGGTGGGTTACTGCACGGGTATAGAGAACTATTCTCGCTATTTTTCTGGAAGGGCTCCGGGTGAACGCCCTTCCTGTCTTATCGATTATTTTCCCAGGGATTATTTGTTTTTCATCGATGAATCTCATCAGACAATTCCTCAGCTTCATGCTATGTATGGGGGCGATCGATCGCGCAAGGACAATCTGGTAAACTATGGATTTCGTCTTCCTTCAGCCTACGATAATCGTCCTTTAAAATTTAGTGAATTTGAGAGCCTAATTAATCAGGTCATCTATGTCTCAGCTACTCCTTCTGTTCATGAATTGAAAAGGAGTTCACAAATAGTGGAGCAGCTTATTCGTCCAACGGGACTGGTTGATCCCAGGATTAAGATAAAGTCTGCCACTCGGCCGGTAGATGATCTGTTAGAGGAGATAAAAAAGAGAGTGGAAAAATCTCAGAGGGTTCTGGTGACTACTTTGACTAAAAGGATGGCCGAGGATCTTACCGCATATCTAGAAGATTTGGAAGTGAGAGTACGATATCTTCATTCGGAGGTAGAAACTATAGAAAGATCTAAGATCTTAAGAGAGTTAAGATTGGGAGAATTTGATGTTCTGGTGGGTATTAATCTTTTACGAGAGGGGCTGGATCTCCCTGAGGTATCCCTGGTGGCCATCCTGGATGCAGACAAAGAGGGTTTTTTAAGATCGGAGACTTCGTTAATCCAAACAGCGGGAAGAGCGTCTCGTAATGTAGAGGGAGAGGTAATCCTTTACGCCGATGAGATAACCTCTTCTATTAAGCGTGCTTTAAAGGAGACCCGGAGAAGAAGAGAAATCCAGCTTCAATATAATAGTTCACATAATATCACCCCCAAGACTATTGAAAAGGCAATTTTAGCCGATATTGAGACCTACACTATGGATAAATACGAAAAGATGGCCGTGAGGGAGGAAAAAATCGATTATCTTCCTCCCTCAGAGGTTTCTCGCCTAGTAGAGGTTCTAAAGAGAAAGATGAGAAAGGCGGCAGAGAATCTTGAATTTGAACGCGCAGCCCAGTTTCGGGATAGAATTAAGGAGTTGACAAAAAAATTAGTCATCAGCAAAAGCCGGTAGTCAGAGATCAGTGTTTGTGGGTCAGGAAGTTTCTTTCTTCTACTTCCTTAATCTCTAATTTTTGGGCACTGATCACTGATAAGGAAGGAGGATTAAATGGGTCTTGGATGGGCATTGTTGGGGGCAGCATCAGCGGTAGTTTTGTCTGGGATAGGCTCCAGTATTGGCATTGGCTGGGTTGGTCAGGCTAGTGCGGGGGCGATGACCGAGGACCCAGAAAACTTTGGCCGATATCTCATTCTTACTGCTCTGCCAGGAACTCAGGGAATTTATGGTTTCGTGGCTGCTTTTCTTTTGCTAATCAAGATAAATTTGGTAGGAGGAGCACCGGTAGCCTTATCACCAGCTCAGGGAGGGAATCTTTTTCTGGCGGCCCTTCCCATAGCTATTCTTGGTCTGATCTCAGCTCTGCACCAGGGAAAGGTTTGCGCTGCTGGGGTAGGGCTTACCGTTAAGAGGCCGGCCGAGTCAATGAAAGC
>JBHIAL010000118.1:0-4772 GCA_046758525.1 bacterium | reverse complement strand
GTAGTCTCACAGGTAAATTCCTTTAGGTCATAGCTCCTCTTTAGCTCGTCAAACGACAGCTCTTCATGTTTTAACTTCACCTTAGCCTCCTTTTATCACTCTTAAAGAGATCTCTACCGAGTTCTTCAACCCTTGTCTTTTGCCTCTGTCATTGACTTATAAGTTTTCAAAACCTCCTCCACAAAAGAAGACTCGGGAAGAGCCCCCTCAAACCCAAACTCCTCGTTTATCACCACCTTGGGAACTCCCATTACTCCATATTTACTGGCTAGATGAGGAAATTCGGCCGACTCTATCATATCTGAGCTAATGTATTCACTCTCCAGGGCAAGTTTATGAGCCATCTGTACCGCTGAGGGACAATAGGGACAGGTAAGAGTAACGAAGACCTGGATGTGTATGGGTTTATCAATTTTACCTATCTTATCCTTTGACTCGACAGATAAATCAGTAGTTCCCTTGGAGACATCTATAATGCTGGAAATAAGGGAGTTAAATTCATATCCCCCGGGAATGCCAAAAAACCTGATTCCGTAGTCTTTCTCTGCCTCCACTACGATAGCCGGGATCTTATCGATTTTATACTGCCGGGACTTTTCCTTATCCAGAGCAAAATTATATACCTGGGAGCTAACCTTGGGAGAAAGAGAAGCTACCTCCTCGGTGAGTCTGCGGGTCTCCTCGCAATAGTGACATTCGATTTTCTGGGTAAAATTCACTAACCTGACCGGGCCGGCTAATTTCTTGAACCTTTCCCTTACCTCATTTTGCACTTCATCCTTAAGTAAGGCCATGTTTACCTCCCTCTGTAATTTACCTCGATCTCATTAAATATTGATGGGCGGTGAGAGTTGCCTTGGCTCCTTCTCCGGCGGCTATGATAATCTGTTTCTCGGGAACACTGCTTACATCCCCAGCCGCAAATAATCCCGGAATATTGGTCTGGTTGCTGCAGTCTACTATAATCTCACCTGCTTGATTAAGCTTTACCAGGGGCCTGGCAAATTCTGAATTGGGAACCAGCCCAATCTCGATGAAAACTCCCTGTACGGACAAGCTCTTAATCTGTCCCCTATCTAAGGCTTCTATGGTTATAGTTTCTACCCTATCATCTCCCTTAATTTCCTTTACCTTATGTCGGGGGAAGGACGTTACTTTCTTTTCCTTTTCTATTTGCTCCACTAGGACAGGATCTGCCCTCCAGGTAGAGGCGATATCTGCCAGATAAATCTTAGAGGCAATTTTGACCAAATCTAAAGCTGCCTCGAAGGCAGAGTTTCCTCCCCCAATCACGGCCACCTCCTTTCCTTCAAAAAAAGGAGCATCACAAATACTGCAATAACTTACTCCCCGTCCGATGAGTCTCTTTTCTCCTGAAACATTAAGGGAACGAGATCTTTTACCAGAGGCGATGATCGCTGTCTTACCCCTAAATTTCTTCCCACCCTTGACGCGAATGGAGAAAATTTTTTCTTCTTTATTTAATTTCTCAACCTCTTCCCCAATTTCTTGATCTATGGGGAAGTGCCTTACCTGTTCTTTGAATTTATTAACTAACTGTTCACCTTCAATATATTGATAGCCCATATAGTTTTCCACCTCTGAAGTCAGGAGAACCTGACCACCCAGATCCTTGCTGATTAGTAGAGTCTTTAATCGTTTGCGAGCAGCGTACACGGCAGCGGTCATCCCTGCCGGTCCCCCGCCTATTATCACCAGATCATAAATCAATTCCGCCTTCCCGGCTGGTTTTTCCTCTTCTTTAGAGAGAATAAAATCTAACTCCATAAATTCCCCCTTTTATTCGATCAAGTTAGCAGCTAACTTATTTTATACCCAAAATGAATCCGGATGTCAATGAACGCGAACTTGAACAAAAAGCGAATTCCGTATATAATTGAGTTGGACGGAATGTGACAAGAAATAAATGATTGGAAGGTGCTGTGAAATTAAAGAAAGAACTTAATTTGCTTCATGTCTTCTGTATCGCTTCCGGCGCCATGATCAGTTCGGGGCTGTTTATCCTGCCCGGGCTTGCTCATGCTCAGGCTGGCCCTGCGGTGGTTGTTTCTTATCTTTTAGCTGGACTCCTAGCGATGACGGGAATGTTAAGTCAAGCTGAACTCGTATCAGCAATGCCCAAGGCAGGTGGAACCTACTTTTATGTTACACGCAGTATGGGCCCAGCTGTTGGCACTGTTAATGGATTAATAACCTGGTTTTCTCTGTCTTTAAAGAGTGCCTTTGCATTAGTAGGTATGGCTGCTTTTGCGGTTCTCATTATTAATATTAATATACACATAATTGCTCTATCTCTATGCCTTATTTTCATTGGCATTAATCTCATCGGGATAAAGGAAGCCAGCAGAATACAGGTTATTTTGGTATTTGGTCTATTGGCTATTTTGTTTCTTTATATAGTTCGGGGTCTACCGGCGATCAAGGTTCAACATTTTGAACCTTTTGCCCCCAGGGGACTGGCGGCAATTTTCTCCACTGCGGGCTTTGTCTTTGTTTCCTACGGAGGTCTCTTAAAGATTGCCAGTATTGCTGAAGAAGTAAAGGATCCCGGACGAGTCATACCATTGGGGATGATCCTTTCCCTTCTGGTGGTAAGTATTTTTTACATGTTGGTTGTTTTCGTAATGACAGGTGTGCTTGGTGCTGCTGAACTCGACAATTCCCTTACTCCAATTTCTGATGGAGCAACTGTTTTCATGGGTTCATGGGGCAGAATTGCCTTGGGTCTTGCGGCTATTTTGGCATTTGTTTCAACTGCCAACGCTGGGATTATGGCTGCCTCCAGATATCTTCTAGCCTTGAGCCGGGATGATTTGTTACCCGAGTCTCTCAGAAAAGTTCACGCGAGGTTCAAAACACCGCACCTTGCTATCCTGGTTACTGGTGTGTTTATGGCTGTCGCTCTGTCTTTGAAATTGGATATTCTGGTAAAAGTAGCTTCCACAGTTCTTATCCTTACCTTTATATTTTCATGTTTGTCCGTTATCATCTTGAGAGAGAGTCGTCTGCAAAATTATCAACCATCTTTCCGCGCGCCCTTGTATCCCTGGATACAAATTATCGGAATTATCGGCTTTGGGTTTTTATTGTTTGAAATGGGTAAAGAAGCACTCCTTGTAGGTTCCATCCTTATTGTCGGGGGGCTTTTTGTGTACTGGTTTTATGGACGGATCAGAACAACCAGGGAGTATGCATTACTCCATCTTATTGAACGGGTCACGGCAAAAGAACTTACAACTCATTCATTGGAAACAGAGTTAAAGGAGATCATTAGAGAACGAGATGATATTATTAAAGATAGATTTGACCGGATAATTGAAGGCAGTATTGTTTTGGATATAGATAAGTCCACACCAGTAGAGAGATTCTTTAAATCGGTGGCTGAAACAATCTCTGATAAGCTAAATGTAAACCCATCTGCTCTTTTTAAATTACTTCTGGATAGAGAGAAAGAAAGCACCACCGCATTAAATCCGGATCTGGCAATACCTCATATAATTATCGACGGAGAACACACCTTTGATATTATTCTTGCACGATGTCGAGAAGGGATTGTGTTTTCTGAAACTGCACCGAAGGTTCACGCTGTCTTTGTTCTTGTTGGGACAAGGGATGAGCGAAACTTTCATCTTCGCGCCCTGGCGGCGGTCGCTCAGATAGTCCAGGATCCTCATTTTGAAGCGAAATGGATGGCAGCTAAAAGTAAGGAGGCCTTGCGCGATATTGTTCTCTTGGGAAAACGAAGGCGGCACTGAAACTGGTTCTCGTTATCTCTTTCCCTCATAAGCTGGAGACCCGAGAAGGATTGAAAAGAGTTGACTCCACTAGATCTCTTACTACCGACATATTTTTGAGATCATCCTCATCATTCTTGCGAGGAGTCTCCAGGATTGCTGGAAGATGGGAAAGCTCTGGGTGATTAATGATTCTTCGAAAACCTTCCCTGCCGATATATCCATCTCCTATGTGCCAGTGTCGGTCGATCCGGGAGGAAAGAGGAGTTTTAGAGTCATTGAGGTGAAGGAGGTAGAGTTTGGGCAGGCTGATTAACCGATCAAACTCCTCTATTACTTTTTCTAACCCTTCTTTTTCTGATAAATCATAGCCGGCCTCAAAGGCATGAGCAGTGTCTAAGCATACTCCAACCCGGCTTTTACTATTGATCCTCTCAAGGAGCTCCTTGATTTGAGAAAAGCTGTATCCGATAGCCGTTCCCTGACCGGCTGTGTTCTCAAGAAGAACAATAACCCTGTTTTCAACTTGAGCCAAGGCGTGATTTATAGACTGAGCAATTCTTCCTATGGCCTTAGCTTCACTGGAAGTGATTCTACTTCCCAGATGAAGGACAAGGTAGGCAGCCCCTAGCTTTTCTGTCCTCACCAGATCTTCCTGTAGACTTTTAATGGATTTAAAATATAGATCTTCCCTGGGCGAGGCTATATTGGGGAGATAGGGCATATGCACAAAAACGGGACTGATTTTCTCTTTCTTCACCTCTTCCTTAAATTTTGCTGCCTCGGCTAAAGATAACGGCTTATTTTTCCATCCCCGGGGATTGCCAGAGAAGATCTGGATAGTCTCACACCCGAGACATTTGGCCCGGGCTACCACCCGGGAGAATCCTCCTGCTATTGAGATCTGGAACCCAAATCTCATGTTTTTGATTACTCCTTATTGATTAAATCTATCCTTTTCCGACTCTGCATTCTCACTTTGCCGCATTTTAGACAGACCCACTTTCTTTTCTTGTG
>JBHIAL010000117.1:0-4811 GCA_046758525.1 bacterium | reverse complement strand
ATAAATAAATTCCTGGGCAAGGATTTTCGGGTGGAGTCCTGCTATGGACATATAAAAGATTTACCCAGGAAAAATTTGGGGATAGATATAGAAAATGGGTTTAAACCGACCTACCGCATAATTCCTGGAAAAAGGAAAGTGGTAAAGAAATTAAGGGATTTAAGCAGCCAGATGGAAAAGATCTATCTAGCTACGGATCTAGACAGAGAGGGAGAGGCGATTTCCTGGCATCTTTCCCAGGAGCTAGCTCGTCCGGACAAGGCAAGAATAGTTTTCAATCAGGTCACTAGAGAAGCTATCCGTGAGGCCATTAAAAACCCGGGCCAGGTCGACCTTAATAAAGTGAATGCTCAGCAGGGAAGAAGAGTATTAGATAGATTAGTGGGATATAAGATATCGCCCCTTCTCTGGGAGAAGGTAAAGAGAGGACTCTCTGCCGGAAGGGTCCAGTCGGTAGCGGTTCGGCTTATCTGTGAGCGGGAAAAAGAGATAGAAAAATCCATTCCGGAGGAGTACTGGATAGTCAAGGCCAGATTTGGATTACCTTCCAAAAGGGCTTTCCTGGAGGCGAAGCTCTCCCTGATCGATAGCCAAAAGGTAAGGATAAGTAGTGAAGCTCAGGTAAAGGAAATTGCGGAAAAGATACCTCAGCAGCACTACCAGATTGTAAAGGTAAGAAAAGAGGAGAAGAAAAAATCTCCTCAGCCTCCCTTTACCACCAGCACCTTACAGCAGGCAGCCGCTTATCATCTGAGGTTTTCGGCAGCCCGCACCATGAAGCTAGCCCAGGATCTTTACGAAGGCCGGGAGATTGGACCTGAAGGAAGAGTGGGTCTTATTACCTATATGCGAACAGATTCTGTGCGGGTGGCTAAGGAAGCGCAAAAGGAGGCGCGGGAGTATATAAAGAAAAAGCTAGGAGAGGAATTTCTACCTTCAAAAATCCCTTACTATAGGAACAAAAAATCGAGTCAGGATGCTCACGAGGCTATACGACCCACCAGGATCAAGCGAGATCCCGAGAAAGTCAAAAAATACTTATCAGATCCCCATTATAAACTCTACGGGCTTATCTGGAAAAGATTCCTCGCCTCTCAAATGGAAAAGGCAGCTGTCGACACAGTTGAAGTGGACATTCAGGGAGGAGTATATCTTTTTAAAGCTGAGGGTAGAAAAATCAAATTTCCCGGCTATCTTCTAATTTATAAGGAGAAAGCTGAAAAAGATGAGAGTCTACCAGCGGTCAAAGAAAATGAGAAGTTAAAGTTAGAAGAGCTTACCTCAAAACAGCAATTTACCAAAGCACCTCCCCGATATACCGAAGCTAGCCTGGTTAAGACCCTGGAAGAAAAGGGGATCGGAAGACCGAGTACTTATGCTCCCATTATCTTCACCATTAAGAAAAGAGGTTATGTGAAATCTGCTAAGGGTGGGCTCATTCCTACACATCTGGCCAGAGTAGTGAATGATCTTCTGGTGAAGAGTTTCTCCACTCTCCTCGATCTCCATTTCACTGCCCGGATGGAAGAAGGTCTGGATGCAGTGGAACAGGGAGAAAGATCCTGGACCGCTTTAGTAGGCGATTTTTATAACTACTTTAAAAAAGACCTAGATGTGGCTGAGCAAAAGATGAGAAATGTTAAAAGAGAGGGATGGAAAGCCTCATCTCTTAAATGTGAGAAATGTGGAGGGAGAATGGTCCTTAAATTCGGCCGCTACGGAGAATTTCTTGCTTGTTCCAATTATCCTCGCTGCAAGAACACCAGAGAAGTAGCTCAAAAGACCGGAATTAGGTGTCCTTCCCCGGGCTGCGAGGGAGAGATTATAGAGAGATCATCCAAAAAGGGCAGCATTTTCTATGGCTGCTCGAGATTTCCCCAATGCCGATTTGTTACCAGAGCCGAACCGGTGGCAGAAAACTGTCCTCATTGTGGAAATCCTTATCTGGTAAAGGTTAAGAATGGTTTAAAGTGTCCGGAGTGTGGAAAAAGATTGGAAGAGTTTCTGGTCGAGGAGCTCAAACTGGGCAGAGTCCCTTTTAAAATAATGAAAAGAAGATGGAGCCAAAAATAGATTGGCTGGATGGATTTCATCGTTACCTGGAAGAGGAAAAAAATCTTTCCTCGCACACGGTTAAAAGCTACACCAGTGATGTAAAGGATTTTTTAAAATTTGCCCTTTCCCAGAAGAAAGATTTGAAAGAAATAGGCTATCTTACGGTACGAGAGTATCTGGGTCTACTCCAAAAAAAAGAAAGAAAAAAATCGACCCTGGCCCGAAGAGTTGCTTCCTTACGAAACTTCTTCCATTTTCTCTATTTGAAGGGACATCTAAGGTCTTTTCCCCTCTCTGGTATGCGAGGTCCAAAACAGGGAAGAAAAATCCCGGCCTATCTGGAGGAGGAAGAGGTGCAAAGACTTCTCAATGCTGCAGAAGGAGAGGATTTTATTCACCTTCGGGATAAGGCAATTCTGGAGCTTTTATACGCCACGGGAATGAGAGCGGCTGAGTTAGTAAACCTTGAGGTTGAGGATCTTGACTTTGGGGCAGAGACGGTGAAGGTTAGAGGAAAAGGCTCCAAAGAAAGAATGATGCCGGTGGGAAGTTATGCCGTTAAGGCACTAACCACATACTTACCCGTGAGAAAAGAGAAAGTAAAGCCCGGAGTAAAGGCTCTTTTTGTCAATAGATTCGGAGGAAGACTCTCCGACAGGTCTTTGCGAAAAAAACTGAATCAATACCTGGAATTAGCTAATATCCCAAAGGCAGCTGGTCCACACATACTGCGTCATTCCTTTGCTACCCATCTTTTGAACCGGGGAGCGGATATACGCAGTGTCCAGGAACTTTTGGGCCACGAACGGCTCTCCACTACTCAGATCTATACCCATTTAAACACCAGAAGACTCAAGGAGATTTATCAAGCTACGCATCCCAGAGCATAAAAGGAGTTTAGATGATTCGTTCAACTACAATCCTGGCGGTGAGAGATAAAAACAAAGTGGCTATTGCCGGTGATGGGCAGGTTACTTTTGAGAACATAGTTATGAAACACAAGGCCCAGAAGATAAGGAGACTTCATAAAGGACACGTTTTAGCTGGCTTTGCAGGAGCCATTGCTGATGCCCTTACCCTCTTTGAGAGGTTCGAGAAGAAGATTGAACAGTACCAGGGGAATCTTGCCCGGGCTTCATTAGAGCTGGCAAAAGACTGGCGGCAGGATAAGATCTTGCGCAGACTGGAGGCTTTGATGATCGTGGCTGATAAGGAAAAGTCTCTTATTATTTCAGGCAACGGAGATGTGATCGAACCTGATGACAGAGTAGTAGCCATCGGCTCAGGAGCCGGCTTTGCCCAGGCAGCAGCTCAAGCTTTGGCTGACCACACAGATTATCCTCCCAGAAAAATCGTGGAGACAGCTATGACTATAGCCGCCTCTATCTGTATTTATACTAATAATCAGATCAGTGTTGAGGAGTTATAATAAATTAGCCATTAACACTTCTTAAAACTATGAGGAGACAAAAATGAGGGAAAAATGGCTTACCCCTCCTATCATAGTAAAGGAACTGGATAAATACATTATAGGGCAGGATGACGCTAAGCGTGCGGTGGCAATTGCCCTGAGAAATAGATGGCGACGACAAAAGCTTTCTCCTAAGCTTAGAGACGAAATAGCTCCCAAGAATATCATCATGATAGGCCCGACGGGCATAGGAAAGACAGAGATTGCCAGAAGGTTAGCTCAACTGGCCCAGGCTCCTTTCATAAAGGTGGAGGCAAGTAAATACACCGAAGTAGGTTACGTGGGAAGGGATGTAGAGTCCATGGTAAGGGATCTTACCAATGTAGCGGTGCACACAGTGAGAATGGAGATGATGAAAAAAGTAAGGGAGAAGGGTAAGAAATTGACCGAAGAAAGACTTCTGGATATTCTCCTTCCCCTTCCCCAAAGTACCTCGATTTCCCACAAAGAAGGAGACCTTGAGGAGGATGAACGGATTAGAAAAGCAAAGAACACCAGAGAAAGATTAAGAGAGAAACTGAAAAACAAGGAACTGGAAGATAGATTGATTGAGATCAAGGCAACCGATAAGTTTACTCCTATGATAGAGATATTCAGTAGCGCCGGAGTAGAACAGATGGGGATGAACTTTCAAGACCTGCTGGGTGATATGTTGCCAAAACGTCCTCGAGACCGAAAGGTCCCCATAAAGGAAGCTCGTCAGATTATCCTGGAGGAGGAGTCCCAGAAGCTGGTAGACAAAGATAAAGTCGTAGAGGAGGCTATCCATCGGGTGGAAAACTCAGGGATAATATTCATCGATGAGATAGATAAGGTTGCTGGGGGAGGAGGGGTGAACAAGATAGATGTCTCTCGGGAAGGAGTACAGAGAGATCTTCTACCTATTGTTGAAGGAACTACGGTAGCTACCCGTTATGGGGCCATTAAAAGCGATCACATTCTCTTTATCGCTGCTGGGGCCTTTCATGCTACTTCTCCTTCTGACTTGATCCCTGAACTTCAGGGAAGATTCCCCATCCGGGTGGAATTGAACAGACTTACCCAGAAGGATTTCGAGCGCATCTTGACTGAACCTGAGAATGCTTTGATAAAGCAGTATCAAGCTTTGATGAAAACAGAAGGGATACAATTAACCTTCGAGGGAAGTGCAATTAAGGAGATCGCTCATCTGGCTTCTCTAGTGAATGAGCGAAGCGAGGACATCGGGGCCAGGAGGCTGTACACCGTTATGGAAAAGCTTCTGGAAGATATCAGCTTCAATGCTTCCAAAATGAGGCGAAAGTCC
>JBHIAL010000116.1:0-4820 GCA_046758525.1 bacterium | reverse complement strand
TAATTTTATCCTTTCTATTTATGAGGCAAGTTATGGGTGAAGATCTGATAAAGAAAAATCTGCCTAAACCCATGTGGGGAAATCATGGTTCCGTCTTAGTCATTTCTCATAGAGGCGCTTCAGGAAGGTACCCTGAGAATACCATGGCCGCTTTCCAGATGGCAACCGAGATAAAAGTTGATATGATAGAATTGGATGTACGCCGAAGTAAAGATGGACATCTGGTAGTGATTCACGATGCCAAGCTCGGTAGGACAACCAATGGGGAAGGACGGGTCCGTGAAAAAACCCTGGCTGAATTGAAAGCTGTCTCGGCTGGCGCCTGGTTTGATGAAAAATATGCCGGGGAAAAAATTCCTACCCTGGATGAAGTTCTAGCCTGGGCGCAAGACAAACTCCCCCTGGTTATCGATGTAAAGATACCGGGGATGGAAGAAGAACTGGTAAAACTGGTGGAAAAATATCAGATGGTGAATCAGGTGGTAATTAGATCCTGGGGAAGAAGATTTTTGGAAAATTTGAAATCGCTAAATCGAGATCTAATAACTTTCAGTTTGAGCAACAACACTAACAGCTTGGAGGACATTCTGGGAGTTCGCTATCGTGATATTACTTCTGAGCTGGTGACTGAAGCTCATGGTGAGGGTAAACTCGTTTGGGTCTGGACGGTCGATGATCAGCGAGCCATGCGCAGGTACATTGATATGGGAATAGATGGGATCATAAGCAATTATCCTGCCCAAGTGATAGAGGTTTTACAGGATCATTTTAATACTGAGAGTCAGATCACTAAAAGAAATTAATTATGCATAAGACGGCTTCATTGAGGTGATTTTTCCCTCAGGGCCGCTGCAGGACTGCGCACTTTTCGTGTCCTTTTCCTTTTATCATGTCCAGAGCATGGGGAATAACCGGAAGAATAATTTCCAAGCACTCCTTAACACCCTTAGGGCTTCCGGGAAGATTGATGATGAGGCTTTTTCCTCTGGTTCCGGCAGTTGCCCGGGAAAGAATGGCCATGGGGGTGATCTTAAAACTCTTTTGACGCATGAGCTCACCAAAGCCGGGGATTTCCTTTTCAACTACTTCTCTGGTGGCCTCGGGAGTAACATCCCGGAAAGACAGGCCCGTTCCACCGGTGGTTAAAACAAGATCCGCCTTTAGCTGATCCACTGCTTCTTTAATGGCCCGGCTTATAGGAGCCTTCTCATCCGGGATAATTTCATATTTTATTACCTCACCCAAGCTCTTTATCTTTTGCCTGATAAGAGGTCCACTTTTATCCTCTCGCTTTCCCTCTGAACATCTATCACTCACCGTGATTATACCGATTTTCATCATTTTACCCTATCCTTATCTTATCACCCACCTTTACTTTCCCTCCCTTTAGAACCTCGGCAAAGATTCCTTCCTTGGGCATGATGCATTTTCCTGTCTTTTTATAAATGGCACACCAGGTGTGACACTTCTTTCCAATCTGGGTCACTTTTAATTTTATGTGCTCCCCTATCTCGATTTCATCACCCACTCTCAGCTTAGCCAGATCCAGACCTTCGGTGGTTATATTCTCAGCAAAATCGCCAGGTTTAAATCTCTCATTTTCTGACTTTTTAATCTTGGGGCATGCATTCTGAGATTTGATACTCTCCCAGGGAAGAAAACTTACCTGTCGGTGCCACCTCCCGCTGTGAGCGTCCCCCAAAAGACCCCAACCTTCCTTTAAGTAGCCCTCTTTGACTGGCAGCTTAAGAACTCCCTTGGCTCGACTCTGGTTAACCGAGAAAACTCTCCCTTTAATTTTACCCCTCTTTTCTGACAAAATCTCCGCTTCTTCCTCCGGTCTTCTTCATGAGTCTGATATGAGAAATCTCGGTGGTTTTATCCACTGCCTTGCACATATCATAAATGGTCAAGGCGGCAACCGCTACGGCAGTTAAGGCCTCCATCTCCACCCCCGTTCTATCTACCGCGGCTACCCCAGCTTTTATCTCGATTACATTTTTGCCTAAATCAAAATCTATTTTTGAGTGGGTAATCCTTAAAGGGTGACACATAGGAATAAGCTCGGGTGTCTTTTTTACAGCCAGGACTGCCGCTACCTTGGCACAATTCAGCACATCCCCTTTGGGAATTTTTCCTTGTCTGATGAGCTCAATAGTCTTACCCGAGAGAAGAACCTTTCCTTTAGCCACAGCCTCTCTTTTAGTAATCCTCTTCTCTCCTACATCGATCATCCTAGCCCCCTATTTGAAACATATATTTATTCCTTTGATAAAGTGGCTCTGGTCTTTCTTTTAACTTTTCGTTCATAGCCAAATCAAATGAGGCCTTAATTTCATAATCCCTATTTTTCCCTTTGAGGGATTTCTTGAGATCAATTTCTAGGTTCGAGGCCAGGCAAGGTCTGAGCTTTCCCGCCGCGGTAAGTCTGAGTCTAGTGCACTGATAACAAAATGGTTGGCTTATAGGGCTGATAAAGCCTAAGACTACCTTGGTATGATTAATTTTGAAATACCGGGCTGGTGAATAATTGAAGAAAAAGGGTACAGGTTTCAAAGCTTGCCATCTTCTCTCTATGACTTCTTTTACTCTCGCATTTGAAAAATACCAGCCATTTTGCTCTAATCCATTGGTAGGCATATATTCGATGAAACGGATAGTTAAGCTATTTTCCCGGGCAAAATTAACAAAATCAAGAATCTCATCCTCATTAATCCCTTTCAGAATTACTACATTGATCTTAATTGGCTCAAGGTTCACCTCTCTGGCGGCTCTTATTCCTCTTAGTACCTGGAGTAAATTATCCTTGCCAGTGATTCTGGCAAATTTTTTCCGGTCTAGACTATCCAAACTCACATTGACCCGGGAAAGTCCTACCCTCTTTAGTCGGCCAGCAAATTCCTCCAGCCTTACTCCATTGGTAGTCATGGGCAGATCCCTTATCCCCTTTATCCGACTGAGCATTTTTACCAGGTCAATAATGTCATTTCTCACCAATGGCTCTCCACCGGTAATCCTTACCTTCCTTATTCCCCACTCAACAGCCAATTCACCTATGGTAGTTATATCTTCAAAGTTTAACAGCTCCTCTTGTTTAAGTTGTCTCACGGACTTAGATGGTCTACAGTAAAGACACTTTAAATTGCAGCGGTCAGTAACAGAAAGGCGCAGGTAATTGGCCTTCATTTTAAGAGCTCCACGGAAACTTCCTTTCCCTTTTCTATTCTTTCTACCACTTCAGACAAGACGAGGAAACCATCAGCCCATACCATTGATTTTAAGACTCCCGAGTGTTGAGAGGGAGCGGGGACTGCCCCGTATTTATCTCCTTCTCTGATTAATTTAATCCGGATGAATTTTTTTCTCTTTCCCCCACTTAAAACTGTTTTTTTAAGGATAGCTTTAACTCTGATTCTTTGCCAATCACCTCGACCCAGCATGGAGAAAATGGCCGGGCGCACAAGATTTTCGAAATTGACCATGGAAGAGACAGGGTAGCCTGGTAAGCCAAAGACTAAAGTATCTTTCCTTATGCCAAAAAAAGTGGGCTTTCCTGGTTTTACGGCCACCTTCCAGAAGAGCATCTTTACTCCTGCCTCTTTCAAAACATCCGTTACCAGATCGTAATCTCCCACCGAGACCCCACCGGAAAGAATCAGAAGCTGGTATGATAATCCCTCGTTAATCCTGGCTAAGAGATTCTCTTTTTTATCCCGAGCAATGCCCAATCGGTAAGGTTCACCACCACTTAGAAAAACCTGGGAAAAAAGGGCAAAACTATTGCTGTCATAAATTTCCCCTTTTTCTAAGGTCTTGCCCACTTCTACCAACTCGTCTCCAGTAGAGACGATAGCTACCTTGGGTTTAGTTCTTACCAGAACATTTTTTTTACCAAGACTCGCTAGCATAGCCACCTCTGCCGGTCGAATCACGCTACCCTGAGGTAGAATGCGTTCCCCTTTTTTCACATCCTCCCCGGCAAAGCTAACATTTTCCTCGGGGTTAACTCTGGAGAAAATCTTCACCTTTCCTTCTTCCTTTTTAGTATCCTCTACCATCACTACCGCATCAGCGCCTTGAGGCATGGGAGCCCCGGTCATAATCCTCACCGCCTTACCACTTTTCACTACCTTCTTCGTACTGTAACCTGCCGGAACATCAGCTACCACTTCCAGGACTGCCGGCTTTTTTTTACTGGCAGAATCGGTGTCTTTTGAAATCACGGCATAGCCATCCATGGCCGCTCTGTCAAAGCCTGGAATATCAAAATCAGCATAGACATCTTCAGCTAAAGTACGGCCCAGAGAAGATAAAAGATTTACTCTTTCCGAGGGTAGAACCTTGACCTGAGATAGAACAATCTCTAGCGCTTCTTCCAGTTCAATCATTTGCGACCTCCTTGTTTCTGATAAACCGTGCCCTGACAGTCGGCTATTAATTTGCCCGAGGAATTTTTTACCTTTATTCGGTAAACACTGATCTTTTTCCCCAAATGTATCTGATGTGCCTCTGCCGTGAGCTCATCTCCTACCCCAGGAGGAGAAAGATAATTAATGCCCATGTGCAGAGCTAGGGCGAGGGACCCCAAAGAGTTTGAGGCAGCCGCGAAGGCCTGATCAGCCAGAGAGAATATAAGTCCTCCATGAACATAGCCGGAAAAATTCTGGAACTCCTCCCTCACTTTCACGCGGGCTTTAGCGTATCCTGGCTCGACTTTATCTACTTTTACTCCTAAGAGACGGCCAAAGGGATCCTTTTCAACCTTGTCTCTAAAATCTTCCATACCGGGAAGTTCTTCTCTATTCACGCTCTCCTCCTTT
>JBHIAL010000115.1:0-4841 GCA_046758525.1 bacterium | reverse complement strand
GAACTCCTTCTGAGTTAGTCAAAGGAGGAAGGGCATAGAAGGCTCGATAAAGCAGAGCATTACCATCAATGAGAATAAATTTTTTCTGGTTTTCCAATTATCTGTTCCTTGTTAAATTAGACTTTGGGTTTAAATCCTCTACTTTTGCTTCATTATAGCAGATTTTTTCTTTTTGAGCAAAAATGATAAAATCATCTCGCCTTGTCATTTGGCTTGTATGTTGTATAATGATAGAACTTTATTTAAATCAGGGATCAAGAGTCAGTGATCAGCAATGAGAGGTTGATGAGAATTTCTTTTCCACTCATCACTGACTACTGTTGTGAGGCGGAAGAAAAACCGAGATTTTCTTGAGTTAAGAGGCAGAAGAGAAGCCTGGACTTTACATTTTAGCTTGCTATGTTATAATGAAAGTCTGAAGAGGCACCGCAAAAGGACAGAGTTGTGCTTTTATAAGTAGCCTTGTCTAAATTATCTTTTTAAGGGGGGTGAAAAATGAAGAAAGAAAAGAGAAAGTTCTTCACTCTGATGTGGGTTCCCCATTCTCGAGGTAAGGTCCGCCACCTCACAATATCACAGTTTGCCTTTTCTTTGACTCTCCTGGGGTTTGGTTTAGCAATGGTTATTTTGTTTTTTTTCTTTATCAATTACTCTCAGATGAAGAATAAATTGGTTCGTCTAAATGAATTAGAGAGAATAAATCAGATCCAGGCCGAAAAGATCCTTTCACTGGCAGATAAAATAAAAAACTTTAATCAGACTATGCAAAGATTGCAAGAACTGGAACAAAGAATAAGGTCACTGGCTGGAGTAGGGGGTAGTAAGATTAATGAGCAAAAATTGGGTCGAGGAGGACCGAGAGACTACCTACCTCTTAATGAGGAGGTAGGTAAAGCCTCAAAGGGTCCCTTCTCGTTTAAGTTAATCGGAGAAATCGAGGAAAACGTTGAAGCTCTCAAAGCTGAAGCTGAGATACGCCAGGCAGGTTTTGGGGAGATGGAGAAAGTCATTCTTAAGAAAAAAGATCTGTTTGCTTCAACTCCCAACATTTTTCCCGTTCAGGGATGGATCTCTTCTGGATACGGTTCGCGCAGAGACCCTTTCAGCAAGCGCAAGGAGTTTCATCAGGCCCTTGACCTTGTTGCTCCTTGGGGTACTCCGGTAAAGGCGGCCGCCCAGGGAAGGGTCGTCTACGCTGGATGGAGACAGGCCTACGGGCTCACCGTGAAGATGGAAGATGGTCACGGATATTCTACCGTTTATGGTCATCTTTCTCGCATTCTGGTAAAAAGGGGTGCCTGGGTAGAAAAAGGTGAGATAATAGGTAGGCTAGGAAGTAGCGGCCGCAGTACCGGGCCTAATCTTCATTTTGAGGTGTGGTTTCGGGGAAAGACAATAGATCCTTTAAATTTAATGGTAGAGCCCCTGGGATCGGGTGATTGACGCCAAAAGATCGGTAGCGACTTAGTTGATGGCTGACAGATAATTTTTGACCCAACCCTAGGTGGGGAGAGGAAAATGTTTAAAAGAGGAGAGAAGTTCAAGACTAACAGTGTAATAGGGAAGGAAACAGAGTTTAAAGGAAGCTTAAAAGATAAGGAAAGTATTCGCATCGACGGAAAATTTGAAGGAGAGATCGAAGTAGGAGGAAATCTGATTGTAGGAGAAGACGCAGTTATCAAGGCAAATATAAAGGCTAAGTCGGTAAGCATCGGAGGTAAGGTTGTCGGTGATGTTAACTGCGAAGGAAAAGTAGAGCTCTTTTCCTCGGGCAGTTTAGAGGGTAAAGTAAAAGCTTCTGATTTGACTATTGCTGAAGGAGCTTTCTTTAATGGGGAATGTAGGATGGTTCCCCTGGGAGAATTTCCCGGAAAAGAGAGCTCTAAGCCACAAGAGAAGTCAAAATCTACTCAATTCCAGAAAAAGTAGAATGGGCGGCATAGCCAAGTGGTAAGGCAGAGGACTGCAAATCCTTTATCCCCGGTTCGAATCCGGGTGCCGCCTTCAAGCCCAGTTAGCTCAGTGGTTAGAGTGCTTGCTTGACATGCAAGAGGTCGCTGGTTCAAATCCAGCACTGGGCACCATAAAAACAGTAAATAGGGACTAGTGATCAGTGATGGAAAAAGTCATTCCATAAGTTTTCAATCCGAGGAACCGATGAGGTTAGAAGATAAACTTCAAAGCGAAGTAAACCTTGAGACTTTGCGCCATAGTACTTCCCATATCATGGCGCAGGCTGTTAAAAGAATTTTTCCTCAGGCAAAATTGGGCATAGGTCCCTCCATTAAGGACGGTTTTTACTATGATTTTGATTTAGAGGGGGGAATTCTTTCTCAAAATTTACCTCAGGTCGAGAAGGAGATGAGGAGAATAATTGAAGAGAATCTCGCCTTTGAGAAAAAAATAGCTACCAAAAAAGAGGCTGAAAAAATCTTTAAGGAAAGAAACGAACCCTACAAATTGGAACTTCTAGAAGAGATACCTAAGGATGAGGTTACCATATATCAACAGGGTGAATTTATTGATCTATGCCGAGGTCCCCATCTAAAAAGGACAGGCGAGGTAAGATTTTTTCGCCTTCTTTCCTTGGCCGGGTCATATTGGCGGGGGAAGGAAGAAAATCCGATGCTGTCCCGCATCTATGGAACGTCATTTTATAGAAAAGAAGAGTTAGAGGATTACCTAGAACGGGTAGAAGAGGCGAAGAGAAGAGATCATCGAAGATTGGGTAAGGATTTGGATCTTTTCAGTATTTCGAGAGATTTGGGAGCAGGACTTGTAGTCTATCATCCTAGGGGAGCACTTCTCCGAGAGATTATAGAAAATTTTGAGAAAGAAGAGCATTTAAAAAGAGGATATCAACTAGTAAAAACTCCTCACCTTTCTAGAGCTAGGCTTTGGGAACAATCAGGACATCTTGACTTTTACCGAAAGAATATGTATCTTTTCACCTTAGGAAAAGAAGACTATGTAATTAAACCCATGAATTGCCCGGGGCATATATTAATTTATAAATCAAGGATTAGGAGTTACAGAGATTTGCCCTTGCGATATTTTGAGTTAGGCACTGTTTATAGACGGGAGGAATCCGGAGTATTACATGGTCTTTTAAGAGTAAGAGGTTTTACCCAGGACGATGCTCATATATTTTGTGCACCTGCACAATTGATTCAAGAGATAAGAGGAGTACTACAGTTTGCCCTTTTTATGATGAAGATTTTCCATTTAGGGTATCGCATAAGCTTATCGACTCGACCTGCTCAGTACATTGGTTCGCTCGATTCTTGGGAGAAGGCAACTGGTGCACTAAAGAAGGCTCTCGAGGAAGAGAAACAGGATTTCGAGATTGCTCAAGGGGAAGGAGCTTTTTATGGCCCTAAGATAGATATTCAGATGGAGGATGCTCTGGGTAGATTATGGCAAGGTTCCACTATTCAGGTAGATTTTAATCTTCCGGAAAGATTTGATCTTACCTATGTTGCTTCTAATGGAAAAAAGAAGCGGGTAGTTATGATACATCGAGTAGTTCTGGGTACAATGGAGAGATTTCTCGGAGTATTGATTGAACATTGGGGAGGAGCTTTCCCGGTCTGGCTTTCTCCGCTCCAGGTCAGGATATTGACGGTGACCGATAAAGAAGATTCTTTTGCCACTCGCATTCTTCAAAGGATGAGGAACGAGGGTATTCGGGTTGAGATTGATGAGAGAAATGAAATGTTAGGTCATAAGGTGAGGGAGGCACAATTAGACAAGATTCCCTATATGCTAATAATAGGGGCAAAAGAGGCAAAAGATGGTTTGGTAACCATACGTAAAAGAAATGGAGAGAACTTGAAGGAAATAAGATTGGATGATTTCATTTCAGCGATTAAGAGTGAGATACGAAGCAAACAGGCTACCGAATGTTAAAAATTGGCTAAGCCAACCAGAGGTTAAACCACGCCAAAAAAAGGGGGAAGAATTAGAATAAAGGCGAAGATAGCGATAAACGATCAAATAAGGGCCAAGAGAGTAAGACTTGTCGACCAGGACGGCAAGCAGAAGGGAATTGTCTCACGCGAAGAGGCCTTAAAAATTGCGCGAGAACAAGGATTGGATCTGGTGGAAGTAGCACCGGAGGCCAATCCTTCTGTCTGTAGAATTTTGGATTATGGTAAGTTCAAATATCAACAGGAAAAACGGAGAAAGAAATCCAGGAAAAAACACTCTACTAACATATTAAAAGAGGTAAGGCTAAGCTACAGAATAGGGGAGCATGATTTCGAAGTGAAGCTAAGGAAAATATGTAAGTTTTTAAAAGAGGGGCATAGAGTAAAAATTACTCTTCGATTCAGGGGGAGAGAAATGATCTATAAGGATCGGGGAGAAATGATTCTCAAGCGGATAGCTCAGGAAGCGCAAGAGTTTAGTAGGGTCGACTCTCCCCCTTCTGTCAGTGGTAGAAGCATAGAGCAGTATTTGATGCCTAAGCCGGCAAAGTGAAGTTTACCCTGTTAGATGTTTACTATCTAACAGGGTAAACTTCAACAGAGAATGGGACAGAGGAATGCCTAAAATTAAAAGTCATAGAGGGTCGATGAAGCGATTTAAAAAGACCAAAAAGGGAAAAATAAAAAGAAGTCAGGCCTTTGGTGGTCATTTGAAGTCAAAAAAAACCTCCAAGAAAAAAAGAAACTTGAGAAAAAGTGTAATATTGGGTAAAGGAGACACGGGGAGGATCAAAAGATTGGTTTCATAAACCCCGTTAGATGTTTACCATCTACCGGGGTTAATGTCCTTTATTTTATAGGAAAAGAGGAATTTAGTGACTAGAGTAAAAAGAGGCATAATTCACAGTAAAA
>JBHIAL010000114.1:0-4844 GCA_046758525.1 bacterium | reverse complement strand
ACCCGGTTTACCCCTTTTACCTCATTGATGATACGGTGGGAGATCCTTTCCAAAACATCATAAGGAACCCTGGCCCAGTCAGCGGTCATCCCATCCAGACTGGTGACGATTCGCAAGGCCACAGTATATTCGTAGGTGCGTTCATCCCCCATTACCCCCACACTTTTTATGGGTAGGAGTATTGCAAATGACTGCCAGATTTCCGAGAATTTCTCATATTTTTGCATCTCCGCCGTAACTATTGCGTCAGCCTCCCGCAAAATCTCTAGACGCGGTTTGGTAACTTCTCCCATAATCCTCACCGCAAGACCCGGACCGGGGAAAGGCTGTCGATTCACGATCTTTTCGGGCAGTCCCAACTCCTTAGCCAGAACCCTCACCTCATCCTTAAATAGATCCCTTAAAGGCTCGAGAAGATTAAAATGAAGATCACTGGGGAGACCTCCCACATTATGATGGCTTTTGATAATAGCCGATGGCCCACCTTTTGCGGAGCGACTCTCAATCACATCTGGATATAGAGTGCCTTGAGCGAGAAACTCTACCTTACCCATTTTCCTGGCTTCTTTTCTAAAGACCCCAATAAATTCCTCGCCGATAACCTTTCTTTTTCTCTCCGGATCAGATATTCCAGCTAATTTGCTCAAGAACCTCTCCTCTGCCTCCACATAGTGCAGGTTCAGGTGAAAGTGACGAGTAAAGGTATTGATCACCTCCTCTGCCTCCCCCTGACGGAGAAGACCATTGTCGACAAAAACACACCCCAGTCTATCTCCAATGGCCCGGTTTACCAATACGGCCGTCACTGATGAATCCACCCCTCCACTTAAACCACAGATAACCTTTTGGTTGCCCACTTTCTTTCTTATCCTCTCCAAGGAATAATCAATGAAGGAACTCATAGTCCACTGAGGGGAGCATTTACATATTTTAAAGAGAAAATTCTGAATCATCTTTTTCCCCTGTGGGGTATGGGCAACCTCGGGATGGAATTGAACCCCATACAATCTGCGTTTCTTGTCGCTCATACTAGCTACCGGACAACTTTCGGTATGGGCAATTACTTCGAAGCCGGGAGGAAGCTTGGCTACTCGGTCTCCATGGCTCATCCAGACGATGAGAGGAGACTTCAGTCCATAGAATAGATCCCCATCATCCCCTATGGTGAGCTCGCTCTTTCCATATTCCCTTTTCTTAGCAGGAGTAACCTCGCCCCCCAAAAGTTGAGCCAAAAGCTGCATGCCATAGCAGATTCCTAAAACAGGGATTCCTAATTCAAGAATCTTTCGATGGGGAAAAGGAGCCCCCTTTTGGGCGACACTGGCCGGACCACCGGATAAGATGACACCCTTAGGATTTAGGCTGACCAATCTAGAAGGCGTTATATTAAAGGGGAGAAGCTCACAGTAAACTTTGCTTTCCCTCACCCGGCGTGCAATAAGCTGATTGTACTGGGAGCCAAAATCAAGAATGGCTATCATCTCTCGATAAAGTTTGTCAGACATCACCTTACTCCCTAAATCCTCATATTAATTCCCCGAGACTTTAGATAAAGCTTTGCTTCTCTCACTGAATACTCCTTATAATGGAATATGGAGGCGGCCAGAGCAGCATCGGCATGGGCCCGGGTAAAAACATCATAAAGGTGCTCCAGATTTCCTGCTCCTCCAGAGGCAATCACCGGAATGGTAACCGTACTAGAGACTGCCCTGGTTAATTCAAGATCATAACCTTGTCTGGTTCCATCTTTATCCATGCTGGTCAAAAGGATCTCCCCTGCTCCCAGACTCTCCATTTTCTTGGCCCATTTTAGAACATCAATCCCGGTAGGCTTTCTTCCTCCATAGATATAGACCTCCCAAGCTAAAGATGAGCCAGAGCCCTTTTCTTTACTCTCTACTCTTTTACCGTCAATGGCTACCACGATACACTGGGTACCGAACCTGGCCGCGGCTTCTCCTACCAGATCAGCATTTTTCACCGCGGCTGTATTAATGGAGACCTTATCGGCTCCGGAATTTAAAAGATTACGGATATCCTCAAGACTTCGGATCCCACCTCCTACGGTCAGGGGCATAAAAACCTGCTCAGCAGTTCTTTCCACAATATCGAGAATGATTTTTCGATGCTCGGGTGAGGCGGTGATGTCTAAATAGGTTAGCTCATCTGCTTCTTGTTCCTCATAAGCCTTGGCATTCTCCACCGGATCACCGGCATCCCGCAGTCTCACAAAATTTATTCCCTTTACTACTCTGCCATCCCTGACATCCAGACAGGGAATTATCCTTTTAGCCAGCATTTTCTTTAACTAAATCTCCAAAGCTTTTTAAAATCTTCAGTCCCAATTCCTGACTTTTCTCGGGGTGAAACTGACAGGCAAAGATATTATCCTTATTTATGCTGGAAACAAACTCGACTCCGTAGTGGGTGGTGGTGGCGATAATATCTTCATCTTCGGGAATCACATAATAGGAATGAACAAAATAAAAATAGGACCCATCCTCTATACCTTTCAAGAGAGGCACTTTTCTTTTAATGGAGATGGTATTCCAACCCATGTGGGGAACTTTAAGCTCAGCAGCTTCAGGAAATCGTACTACTCTACCCTTAATCACACCCAACCCTTCATATCGTCCGAACTCCTCACTCTGAGTAAAAAGAAGTTGAAGGCCAAGGCAGATCCCCAGAAAAGGCTGGCCAGACTGGATAAACTCGTAAAGGGGGTCAATCAATCCGTATTCTCTTAGATTCCTCATACAATCCCTGAAGGCCCCCACCCCCGGCAGGACCACTCCCTCAGAATTAAGAATCTTTCCGGCATCCCTGGTAACCAGAGTTTCCTCTCCCACCTTTTGTAGAGCCTTCTCCACACTTCTTAAATTTCCCATTCCATAATCAACGATAGCTATCATTTTTGCCTTAAGGTCACAGGCTTACAGCTTAAAACCACCACTTAATAAAGTCTTTTATTCATGAGCCTTAAATACGTCTCTTTCTTAGATTATTCTATCATATTTAAGCTCTGGAGGCAAGCAATTTTGTGGTTTTGGGTTCCTGATAAATTATTTGGTTAGGGTAAGGAAAAGAGGGAACCCGTGCTAGTCCATTTTTGGTTGGCAATAGCTATGCTTTAGGACATTACCCTGTTTGGCTATGGTAGCGCTGACTATGATGTTTATATCCATGACGTAGTACCATAAGCAAAGGCAGCAATCTAGCTATCGGCTTTCGTCTTCAGTTTCGTAGGTGGAATAATAATAGGGGGTGTAGGCTTCGAATTCGGCAGCGCAGGTATCTACCAGTTTAAAAACCGGCTCAATTTTTCTTCCTTTGCGCAACTTTCGAATAGATATCTCATCAGTGTCTAAAAGGTTGGCTAGCTGAGCATCAGAAAAACCATACTCTTTGGCCTTTCGTAAGAGCCCGGTTGGTAGATGAGATAAAGACCCCGAGGAATGCGCATCATGCGCTGACCTAATCTCTTTCTCTAGGTCCACAATTTGTTTGATATTGTGTAAAAACCAGCGGTCTATCCGGGATAGCTCATGGATCTTCTCCAAAGACATCCCTTTCTCCAAGGCAAACTTAATATAAAAGAGTCTTTCTGAGGTTGGAATGAGCAGCTTTTCTTTCAGTCGATCAGCCTCAATGATATCTTTCTCACCCACGGAAAGTCCAGTTATTCCTATTTCTAAGGACCTTAGCCCCTTTTGCAGAGCCTCTTTAAAGGTTCGCCCCATAGCCATGACCTCGCCTACCGATTTCATAGAGGTAGTAAGATTAGCATCTGCTCCGGGAAACTTCTCGAAGGTAAAGCGAGGAATTTTAACCACGCAGTAGTCAATAGTGGGCTCAAAACAGGCGGGAGTCTCCCGGGTAATATCGTTGGGAATCTCATCCAGGGTATAGCCGGCAGCGAGCTTTGCAGCAATTTTGGCAATGGGAAAGCCAGTCGCTTTAGAGGCTAAGGCTGAGCTTCGGGATACCCGGGGGTTCATCTCAATAATGACCATCCCCCCATTTTCTGGATTGACGGCAAATTGGATATTGGAGCCACCGGTTTCCACTCCCACCTCCCTGATAACTTTTATGGCCGCATCCCGCATCCTCTGGTATTCTTTGTCAGTTAAAGTCTGGGCCGGAGCAACTGTTATGCTATCACCAGTATGTATCCCCATGGGGTCAAAATTTTCTATAGAACAGATAATGACCACATTGTCCTTTTTGTCCCTCATTACTTCTAGCTCATACTCTTTCCAGCCAATAACTGACTCCTCAATCAATATCTCACCAATGATGCTGTTCTCCAGGCCCCTGGAGGCGATTTCTTCAAATTCATCCACATTGTAAGCAACTCCGCCTCCGGTCCCTCCCAAAGTAAAACTGGGCCGGATAATGAGAGGATAGTCAATAGCTTTGGCCACTGATAAGGCCTCTTCCATATTGTAAGCCAGTCCACTCCGAGGTAGATCCAGGCCGATTTTCTCCATGGAAGCCTTAAATAGCTTTCGATCCTCCGCTTTCTTAATAGCCTCGTAATTAGCCCCTATCATCTCTACTCCTGATCTTTCTAAAACCCCATGTTTGGCCAGTTCTGCCGCTACATTTAGCCCGGTCTGACCACCGAGAGTGGGAAGAAGAGCATCCGGGCGTTCTTTTTCGATAATTTTTTCTACCGCGAAGGGAGTAATGGGCTCGACATACGTTTTATCAGCCATTTCCGGATCGGTCATAATGGTCGCCGGATTGCTATTTACCAGAATAACCTCATATCCTTCTTCTTTTAAGGCTTTGCAGGCCTGAGTTCCTGAATAGTCAAACTCACAGGCCTGACTGATGATAAT
>JBHIAL010000113.1:0-4847 GCA_046758525.1 bacterium | reverse complement strand
GCGTTTAAAGATTATTGGTAGGAGCGATCCCAGGCAAGTAGCGATGGTTACAGTAATGATCATACTTAAACCCACCGCCATTGTTACCCCAGGATTTTTTTGCAAAATTAGTGCTCTTATTAAAGCAATTATACCTAATACTGCTCCAATCATTATCCCGATGATAAACTCTTTTCTGACTACATTCCAAATGTCTTTTATCCTGACCTCCCCGGTAGCTAAACCCCTTACCATAACACTTGCTGCTTGAGTGCCGGCATTTCCACCCGTATCCATGAGCAAGGGAATAAAGAAGGCCAAGGCTACCACACTACTCAAAGCGAAGGAATAATTTTTTAAAATCATCCCTGAAAAAAAGTCCATTAAGACAAATATTGCCAAATAGATTACCCGATGTTTAGCAATAAAAGATGGTTTCATAGACATATAGTTTTCTCGATGTCGGCCTGCTGCCCCGAACTTGTACATATCCTCGGTGTTTTCTTCTCTGATTACATCAATCACATCGTCTACAGTGATAATTCCCTTCATTTTCCCATTATCAACTACCGGTAAGGCCATAAAATCATATTTAGCAATTTCCTTAGCCACCTTTTCTTGATCCATATCAACCGGAATGGTGATGAGTTTAGTATCCATAACCTTATTTATTTTTTCTTTTAGCTCGGCTAAAATTAGCTCTTTAAGCGATACTACACCCACCAATTTGTTGTTTTTATCCAGTACATAGACATAGTAGACCATCTCTAAATCTTTTGCCGTCTTCCTTAAATTGTCTAGAGTCTCTTCAACAGTTATTCCCTCCTGCACCCTGGCAAAATCGGTGGTCATTCTGCCGCCGGCTGTGCTTGGGTCGTACTTGAGAAGTTCTCTGGCATCCCGAGCTTCCTCCTTTTCCATAATAGCCAGAAAACGTGCCACCATCTCTTCCGGCATTTCTTCAAAAAGGTCAACCCTTTCATCGGGAGCCAGCTCATCCAGAATATCGCTTTTACGTCTCTCATCAATTGCTCCCAGGAGAGTAAGTTGATCATCCTTATCCATTTTTTCAAAGACGTCGGCGGCAAAGTCTATGTCCCATAAAGAAAAAAGAACTACTCTGTCTTTAAGGGTAAATTCTCTCAATGCCTCAGCCACTTCAACCGGCTCATACTCATAAAAAAGGTCCTTAAGTTCATCTTTTCTGTTTTGAGAAAGTAGTTCCTTAATCTCAGGGATTATTAAAAGCATTCTGGAAAGTTCCTTAGCCATGCCGTTTCTGCCCTTTTAATATTTCCTCGCCTCCAAAGTTTTGAAATTCAGAGGTTTTTCAGGGATACAAACTTGAGCCTAAGTTTATTTAAATTTTTATAGCTTGTCAAACATACAACGTAGCCTCTTTTTCTAGAGGCAAGTGAATTGAGAAGGTTGATTTTCTCTTTTAAAGTGTTAAGATTATCATGTACACCTTTCTATTCTAGAAAAAGACTAGAGGAAATGCTGATTCCAAAATAAATGAGGAATGAGCCTGTCTTCGTGTACTCGGAAAAGTACACCGTTAATCTAGGAGAGCATGTATTTCCCGTGCAAAAATACCGTATGGTTTACCAGAGGCTGGTTTGCAAAGGATTAATCACCCCTGATAACCTCTTTGCGCCGACTTTTCCCGAGAAAAGAGATCTCTTGCTGGTCCACACACCAGAATACCTAAGGGATCTAGAGAGCCTCGCTTTTTCTTCCCGCACTATGTTCTCGGAAATTCCTCTGACCAGAGAGATCGTGGAGGCTTACAAACTATCTGCTGGAGGAACCATTCTGGCATCACAGAAGGCATTAGAAAAAGGAATGGCTATACACCTGGGAGGAGGATATCATCATGCTTTTCCTTCCCGGGGAGAAGGTTTTTGTTACATTAATGATGTGGCGGTGGGCATTAGAAGACTGAAGAGAGATAAACTCATCGAGAAAGCCTTGATTGTAGATTGTGATCTTCATCAGGGGAACGGTACCGCATTTATCTTCCGGGAGAATCGCTCGGTTTTCACCTTTTCTATTCATCAGGAGAATCTTTACCCGGTGAAGGAGAAAAGTGATCTGGATATAGGCTTGCCCGATTTTACCGGGGACGAGGAGTATTTAACCAAGCTAAGCTCCAGTGTTCGGCAAATTTGGCGAGGCTTTAAACCTGATATTGTCTATTATCTGGCCGGAGCTGATCCTTATGAGGATGATCAGTTGGGTCAGTTAAAACTAACCAAGGCCGGACTAAAGAAAAGAGATGGCTGGGTAATTACTAAATGTCTGGAAAAGAAAGTTCCCTTGGTGATTCTTCTTGCCGGAGGTTATGCCTTTCGAGTTGAGGACACGGTCGAAATTCATGGCAATACCTGCCGCATTGCCGCTACTTTATTCGGCCGGCATCTCTCCTAAAGTCACCCGGATAATCTTCGTTTCTTTATCCCTTAAGATGGTTAAGGTAACCTCGTCTCCTACTTTTTTCTTGGAGATGAAAGCCTTTAAATCCTGGGATGTTTTAATCTCCTGAGCATCGAATTTCCTGATGATGTCTTTAACTTGGAGCCCTGCTTTATGGGCGGGACTCCCGGATATAACCGAAGCTACATAAAGACCAGATTTCACAGGAAGATTAAACCGGGAAACTACCTGAGGAGTGATGGGAAGATAAGAGATACCCAGCCAGGGTCTTATGACCTTCCCATACTTGATCAGTTCCTCAATAATATCCTTAGCCGCATTGATGGGTATGGCAAATCCTATCCCCTGAGCATAAGGAATGATGGCGGTGTTGATACCAATTACTTCACCTTTGAAGTTTATTAATGGTCCACCGCTGTTGCCAGGATTGATAGCGGCATCGGTCTGAATCAAATCCTCTAGCACCTTTTGTGGCTGGGGCCTGATTGAGCGATTGGTAGCGCTTACCACGCCAAAGGTAACTGTGTTCTGCAGTCCAAGGGCGTTTCCTATGGCTATACAGAACTCTCCTACTTTTACCTTATCGGAATCGCCCAGCTTAACTACCGGTAGGTTTTCACCCTTAATCTTCACTACTGCTAAATCTATTCTGGGGTCGGACCCAATTAGTTTGCCTTCAAATTCTCGCCCATCAGGCAAGAGTACTTTTATCTCTTTTGCCCGGTGGATTACATGTTCATTGGTGAGGATATACCCATTTTTTTGATCAAAGATTACCCCGGAGCCGAGCCCCCGCTGAGGAATGGGATTAAAAAAGAAATCCGCTACCACTCTAACAGTACTGATGCTTACCACCGCTGGCGCCACCTTACTGGAAGCTTCGATGATAGTATCCTGTAGGAACGAGACCACTTCTTTCTGATTTTCGGGTGGATTTTTGGCCTGGAGGGAAAGGTTGATTGAAAGATTGATGAGAGTAAAGACAGCCACAATGAGAATCAGAGATCCCGGGAACAAACGACTTTGCCTTTTCCATTTAATCCTGCCATTATTCATTTATTTTTCTCCTTTTTCTCTCTCAAATAAGTAATTCCTATGATTTCATTTTATATTCTTACCTGGTTTTGTCAACTTCACCTTGATCTCATTCCTTTTTACCTTTGAATTGCCGGGAAAGTATTATTGTACAGGAGATTTATACGGGTATCGAGGGACTTTCCCCAAACAGAGCGTATAGCGTTTAGCGGATAGTAAAACCCTAAACGACTACCACTTTCAGATTTACTCTATACGCTCTACGCTACCCGCTATACTAATACAGCGACGGAGGGGAAAAGTCCTCAGATATTCTTGATTTGACCGTTGGCTAGAAATTGTGTAATCTGAAGATACGCGAGGAGGCAAAGAAATGGATTACTATGAGGTGATAAGAAAAAGGCGTAGTGTAAGAAAATACCAGGATCGAGATGTGGAAGAGGATAAATTGAAGAGGATTTTAGAGGCAGCGAAAATTGCTCCTTCCGCCACTAATGCACAGCCCTGGCGTTTCATAGTAGTAAGAAGGAAAGAGGTGAGGGAAAAACTAAAGGCAGCCTATTCTCGACCATGGTTCTGGACCGCGCCGGTGGTGATATGTGCTTGTGGAATAACAGATGAAGCCTGGAGAAGGAGTGACGGAAAGAGCTATCTGGATGTGGATGTTGCTATTGCTATGGATCATCTCATTCTAGCGGCTACTGCCGAAGGACTGGGTACCTGCTGGATCGGAGCTTTTGATCCCTTCGAAATAAAAAGGATTTTAAATCTTCCACCAGGGATAGAGCCCATAGCCTTGACCCCTCTTGGCTATCCTGCTGCCTTACCTGAGTCTAAGTCGAGAAAACCATGGAATGAGGTAATTCAGTATATCTGACTAATTGCCTAAAGAGGAAACTCATGGAGACATCCGAATTCGACAGAATCTTAAGTCAGATTTTGTCCTCGTTTAAGATTAGATATGTCGATTTTGGTAAGCTCCAGTTCAGGCCCTATAAAGACAGAAGAATTGGAGGAGTAGTCAGGATAGATACTGGTGAAATTATGATTGATAAAAATCTATCCGGCGCAGAAGAAGATAGAACCTGGGTTCATGAAATACTAAGCATTCACTATTACTTTAGAGGGATCCTGAAGCATGATGAGGAGATAGAAAAAGAAACCAGGAAAATCTGTCGTGATCACCAAAAATGTCTCATTCTTAAAAGATATCAAAAAAGACTGGCTCCCCTTTTTTCTCTTTAAAGACCCGCTAGCTTAAAGAAAGAAGTTCTTGTAAGAGGAAGGGAGAGGCTTAGATTTTACCCTGGGTCAACCCAAACTTTTCTTAAGGTGATACAATTATGTTAGCTAAGATTTTACCCACCCGACAGGTAATATCCCAGCCCATAACTCTG
>JBHIAL010000112.1:0-4893 GCA_046758525.1 bacterium | reverse complement strand
AGAATGGCTAAACTAACTGTGATTCCCCCCAATTTACTGACTCTCAGTCTCAAAAGAAAGTTTTTTAGCGGCTAAGGGATTGACCAATTTTTTCAAATCTGCTATTTTTTACAAGACACTATTCTACAAAGCCTTTAGAGTTCTATAATCTTTCCCCGCGACCTGGCCAAACTTCCTAGGCGGCGAATGATTCATTGATCTTTGATACTAAAGGTAGGTTGTTATCTTGAAAATGCCCCTTCGCAAACCCCAGGCATCTTAGCGAGAAACGTCAGACAATGGTGGTCTCATAGCGAGGTGCAACCGAATACAAATCGAGGAGAGGTAAATGAAATTAGAAAAGATAACGACTAAATTTTCGGAATACTTTGGCGAAAACAGGTTATCAGCTTCTCTCCTTAGACTCATGGGAAATCTAAGGGTAGACCATGTAGTAGGGGCTGTCCACCCCGAGGAGTTGATAAGAACAGGAGTAAACAATTTTCAACGCATTAACTTCCAGTCTTCCAGGATTAGAGAGTGGCTGGAAAAACATAAGGAAAAATTCTCAAAGATGCCTACTTATAGAGCACCAAAATGGACCAAATTAGACTACCTTCACCAGAAAGCTCTGGAATATTATGTGAGCTACCAATTGCTTGAACCGCAAGATGAAGACGTATTTATGGATGTAGGGGTGGAGAAATCCTCTTATTACAGGATCTTGTCCTGTCGGGAAATTTATCTTCAGGACATGATTTATCCCCCTGGTCTGAAGAGACTTGATGGTCGAATTTTTCGCCTCGGGGGAGATGCTGCTTCTCTTCCTCTCCCAAAAGAATCTGTAAATAAAATCTCCTTACATCATACCTTTGAGCACTTTGAAGGAGGAAAGGATAGGCAGTTTATCAAGCAGTCTTGCCGCATCCTTAAACCTGGGGGAAAAATGTGCATTATTCCCCTGCTTTTATGTGACGAATACACCGAAGTGCACAGATTCCCTAGAAAAGCTTTCGATTCCCAGGCAAGACGGGTTATAGATCCAACCACAACTCTCGCCACCCCATTTGCAAGGCTATATGATATCGAAACTCTCCAGACCAGAATTTTAGCGGAACTACCGGAAGGTGTTGAACATACCCTTTATGAAATCACGGTGGATGACGAGGATACTCCCGACATGAGCAAGAATCTGGGAGTAAAGATCAACCGACCAATGAGGTGTCTTCTTATCCGAAAAAGCACTTGATTTAGCGCTTGCCATAATCTCCGAGATTAGACCCACCTCATCACTATGCTGGTTCGAGTCCAGCCCGGAGAGGCAAACAAAAGAAATAAAAACGGCCTCTTTTATGAGGAATTAGTTGACCATTTTAACAAAATCTTTTATTCCCTTGGTAACGCTCCCCAGGCCCATCCACGCGCGCAGCTTGACAAAGAACTTGACAAAGAAATAGAATGGTGTATAATGTCATTGCGATTTTTGGTAATCAGAGTAACTAACATATGGATAGCCTAAGACCTGCCTATTCCCGCTATAGTAGCTCGTCTTAAGAGTAGCTTACCCTGATAGCAAAAACCTGCTTGATTACTTGGGTTAATCATAATAATGTGCTCAGCAACATTTTTATAGTAAACCCCGTTAGATATCTACTACCCAATGGGGTAAACAGGAATAGAGAAAATATCCACTGCCCAAAGGTAGTGGAAAAAGGAGAGAAGATGAGTAAAAAACTCTATGTAGGAAATCTTTCCTACAAGGTGACTGAAGATGATCTTAAAGGTCTCTTCAAGGAATTCGAGACGGTGACCGAAGTTAATTTAGTTACTGATCGGGCTACCGGAAGATCTCGAGGTTTTGGTTTTGTAGAACTTAGCTCTGATGACGATGCAGATAAGGCTATTAAGTCTCTCAATGGAAAGACGCTTCAGGATAGGGAAATTGTTGTCAATGAAGCTCGACCTCGAAAAGAGCGTGGATTTCAACGGTATTGATACTCTTCTGTAGCAGTAAGAACATAGACCTGTAACGAGCTAAGAGAAACAATCCAAATTTAAGGTGAAATGGTGGTTGGTTGAAGCTATAAGATTGGTAATGGACTTTATATCGCTGAAACAGCCACCATTTCACGAGAGAAAAGGGCATACTTTATGTCCTGGTTTACACAATATCACATATCCTGGGTTAAGAAAGGATCGATTATAAACCCCATCATTTACAGAAAGCAAATAGAGTCATTAATTCTTAGATTTATTGTGGGTGTTGTGGTAAAGATTGTTATTGTACAAAGTATATACGAGGTAATTGGAAAGCAAGTAATTTTAAACTTAGCAATCCGCAGATTGTTCTACAGACTTCTCTTTCAAAAAATCCTCTGTTATATTATTGTGATAAAAGTCCCCAGTTGGCTCATTCAGTTGATCCTGCTCCTGATCTTTAGAAGTAGCAGGATCACCATTGTGGGTGAGGAAAATCTGAAGAGGATTGAAAAGGAGAAACAGAAGGTTATCTTCGCCTTCTGGCACGGTAATTATACATTACTGCTTGTTTCTCTCCGCACGAAGAACGCGGCGGCGTTAGTTCATTTGTCCTTTCGGGGAAACTATATAGCTCAATTAGCCTCCGCATTTAACTATCATATAGTACAGACGCCTAGAGCTGGAAGGTCAATACTAGAACTTGTTAAGGTCATTAAAAAGGGTTATTCAGGATTCATCGCCGTTGACGGTCCCCAGGGGCCACCTCATAAAACTAAACCAGGGACAATCTACATTGCTCGGAAAGCAGGGGCTAAAATTGTCCCTCTGACAATAGAAGCCCGCAGAGGACTCGCACTGAGCAGACGATGGGATAATCATTTTATTCCCCTACCTTTTAATAATATTACCGTATTTGTTGGTAAATCCATAGACGTGGAACCCGATGATTCTATCGAGGCGAAAGTAGAGGAAGTGACCAGGTCTCTTCTCGAATCAACCAACGAGAGAAGAAAAGGTGCTCCCTCAAGATTGGTTTTCCTCTAGACACTGCCCTGGATAATGGAAAAACTCATCAAAGAAGGAGCCTCCTTTATTTTCTCCAGCCCCTCCCTTAGTTTTCCAAAAAAGGCGTATCTTTGCATTCTCAGGTAATAGGCCAGAGTCAAAATGGTCTAAATACAGAGTTAAAGGAAAAGGAGAAGGGTGTCTGAATAGGCAAGGAGTCGGTCTAGAAAGCCAAGGTAAGTTGTGAATAGAGTCAGCTTTTCTATCAAAATCAAATATTAGGGGAATTTTCCGATGGAGCCTCCGATCTCCCCAGGGCTTCTTTTAAAGCCACTATAGCTACTTCCAGTTGGTCGTTATCGGGCTCATGGGTGGTGATTTTCTGCAGCCAAAGACCCGGCTTAACCAGGAGCTGAATGAATCTATTGTTATAGCGGGAGGAGATTTTTATTATTTCATAAGAGACGCCGCCAATCAATGGAATAAAGAGAAATCTGATTAAGCGCTCGGCTATAGTGGTTGGTTTTCCCAGGAAAATGAAAATAGCAATACTCACTATCATCACCACAACAAGAAAACTGGTACCGCATCTGGCATGAACAGTGGTGTGTTTTTTGGCATTGTCTATGGTGAGCTCTTCCCCCGCCTCGAAGGTAGCGATACTTTTGTGTTCGGCCCCATGGTACTCAAATATTCTCCTCATTTCTTTCCAGAGGCCAATGAGCCAAATATACATCAAAAAAATGCCTATTCTCACCATTCCATCTACCAGATTAAAAAGTATCCCCATTTTGATACCGAGAAAATCGGTGATGATTAGGGGAAGGTAAAAAAACAGCCCTATACCAAGACCAAGACCCACAATCACCATCAGAATAGGCCAGAGGGTAGCAAACGCCTTGCCCATCGATTTTATTTCATGATCAGCTTGACTGGTAGATTCTATCACCTTCTCCTCCATGGCCTGATCTGCGGAAAAGGTTAAGGCTTTTATGCCCAGATACAAGGATTCCACCAGAACTATAGCCCCTCTGACAATGGGAATATCTAACCACCTTTTTCTTTTGGTGATAGCAATGTAGGGGTTCTTTTTTAGCAGGATACCCCCATCCGCACGTCTCAGAGCAACGGTAAAAAACTTGGGAGAGCGCATCATCACCCCCTCGATAACCGCCTGCCCCCCAATGGCCAGATCCTCTTTGTTCATAAGAACAATCCGCTTTGGCATGTTATTCTTTAGCTACCTCAATTCCCTGTCTATATAGCCGGAACGTTACGTACAGTCCAATCATATCACAATTTGTGCTTAAGAACAAGTAGACACTTCTTTTGAGTAAATAGAAAAACTGGATGAGGCGAAAAAATCGATCACAAGTAGTCAGGACTTAGTCAAAAAATTTCTTTTCTCTTTAGTCTATGCACTTATTCTTAATGCTTTTACTATGAAAAGTCAGAATCACTCTTACGAAACTTTTAGGTGATAAAAGTTTGCAACTTTGTTAGAGTCCTGCCAGGGAGCCAAGGTCGAGATTATCTACAATAGAAACCTCGATATGGGCTCTTTCCTCTAAAACATGGCGATACCAGCCTTCTCTATTGGAAGAGGCGACTTTATCTGAAAGTTTCCGCCAGGTAGTCTCATTTATATCCTCGATTTCAAAGAGATCTCGGGCGGCAATTAAAAGATCCCGGGCATAAGTAGTGTTCTTGATGTTCTCCCAAGAAGATTTAACAAAGATTTTGGCTACGACCATTTGACATTTTCTCACGGCGGTTTTATAATGGCAGTGCTCATCCGAAAGGACAAACCCTTCGCAAGGAGGGGAGTCGGGGTGATCTCAAAATAATAAAATAGAGTACTCTCGGAAAAGAAGGCGAAAAATTAGGAAAGTAAGACCAAATAACCAAGATTTTGCTTAAAAATCGTTC
>JBHIAL010000111.1:0-4900 GCA_046758525.1 bacterium | reverse complement strand
TTGACTTTCATCTCTGGTGTAAAGCGAATGTATTTAGGCACTTTATCCGGTTCTTTTCGAGACAAAGCAGTCAGTACTCTATCTCTCAGAGTCATCTTTCACTCCTGTAAAAACGTATCTATTAACAAATAGGATTTTCCAAGGGGAGACCAAGACTCTTCAATTCCTGACATAAACTCACTGTTTCCTTTTCATTCAAATGCTTTTGAGGGGAAACTACGTTTCCTACATCAACCCCTCGGAATTGTAAGGCGGTTTTGAAATAACACATATGTGCTCCATTTTTTAAGATATTGTTAATTTTTATGATTAAGTCCTGTTGATTTTTTGCCTCGGTATAATCTCTGTTTAAAAAAGCACCATGTAGACGAACAAATGGCTCAGGAAAAACATTTGCATTTCCCGCTACACAGCCGGAAGCACCAAGTATATAAGAAGGATATATGAGCTGGTCGTTACCTATAAGAAAAACTCTATTTTTTCCAAGATAGTTGCAGTACCCTGCTATTCGCCGAAGGTCAAAGTGACTGTATTTTATTCCAACTACATTGTCAGTTTCGTTTATTATAGATCTCAGGAGTTCTGGGGTAATATCATTATTTGTATTGTCAGGGATGTTGTATAGATATATGGGGAACTCTGGAACCGATCTGGCAACAGTCACATAATGGTCTTTGAGACTATCAAAGTTATATCGATAATAATATGGACTAATAATTGCAGCTCCATCAGCACCAATATCTCTTGTGTGTTTGGTCAATTCAATTGTGGATTTTGTATCAATACACCCAGTTTGAATAACTACCGGAACTCTTCTTTTCGCTTTTTTAACTACCAGTGATGCAAGCTCTTTCCGAGCTTTCTTTGATAACAGAAACCCCTCCCCTGTTGTTCCACAGGGAAAAAGAGCATTAACCCCTTTTGAGATGAGAAAGTTACATAATTTTTCTACGGCAACTTCGTCAATTTTATCCTGATTCTCTCTTTTCAGAGGAGTAACAATTGGAACAATAACACCTTTTAAAATGGTCATTGATTAATCTCCTTATGGCAATCGGTAACTTTTTCTCAAATCTATCCCAAATATCCGGCCAACCGAGGCAGCCAGAGAACGAGGCCAGGAACATAGGTGCATATCATGAGGGCACCTATTTCAAAAGCTATGAATAGCCACATTTCCTTGATAGCATCAGCAAGAGGAGTTCCACTGATGGCTGTGGTAATAAAAATAGTTGGACTATAAGGTGGGGTATCCAAGGCGATCATCAGATTGAAGACAGTTATGACTCCAAAGTGAACGAGGTCAATTCCTGCAGTCTTAACCAGAGGTAGGACCATAGGGACAATGATCAATAAAATAGCTGAAACATCAATAAAATAACCCAAAACCAAAAAGAGTGCGTTGAGTGAGAGCAGCACCGTCCATTTACTGGACATTAACCCCAAACTTATAAAACCGTTGGTGATGAGAGCTGGTATTTCCTCCCGTGCTACCACATAACCAAATATGAACGCACCGGCTATAAGAAAGGTAATAAATCCGGTGCTTACTACCGTCTCGATAAGAATCTTGTAGAGTCCCTTTAAACCAAGGGTTCGGTAGACAATTAGGGAAAGAATCAAGGCGTAGACACTCACTACCCCTGCCGCTTCGGTAGGAGTAAAAACTCCTCCGTAGATTCCTCCCAGAAGGAGCACCGGAGCCATAAGGGCAAGAAAAGCTTTAGTAATAGCTCTCAAAAATTCTCTAAAGGAGACTCGTTTTTCAGAAGGATAGTTTCTCTTAACCGAGAGGATATAAACCAGAAGCATGAGAACTCCTCCCAAGACAAATCCGGGAATAAAGCCTCCCAGAAAGAGGTATCCTATCGATGCCCCGGAAAGCATAGAGTAAATAACCATGGGAATACTAGGAGGAATAATTGGGCCTATGGTAGCTGAACTACAGGTAACCGCACAGGCAAAGGGGCCATCGTAACCGGCATCTTTCATGGCCTTAATTTCCACCGCCCCCAAACCAGCAACGTCAGCTATTTCAGAGCCGGTCATTCCCGCAAAGATCATACTTGCCACAATATTCACATGACCCAATCCTCCTTTAAGCGGACCCACCAGGGTTTTGGCAAAATCAAAAACCCGGTCGGTGACTTTGCCCGCATTCATCACCTTAGCGGTGAAGATAAAGAGAGGGACAGCTAAAAGAACAAACTGGTTCTCGAATTTGATGACCATCATATCCATAACTGTAGCTAGCTCTATGTCGGACAACAAAAAATAAAGAACTGAACTTATGATCATTCCCAGGGCGATGGGATACCCCAGAGCAAAAACCGCAGCAAAAGCTATCAACCAAACCGCTACTGCCATGGGGGAACCTCTTCAGGAGAAATCTTTTTCCCTAAGAGCTCTCGGATATACCGATAGATCCAGACCGAGTTATGAATGAGAATAAGTCCAACAAATATGGGAAAGCATACCAGAAGGTAGGTCCAGGGTATGCGCAGGGTGGAGGACTTTATGCGGTAGTTCCAGGCAGTATATTGGATGGAAGGAATCAAGAGTATGAAAAATACTACGTTGGTCAATAGGTCAAAACCTATATCGATGAGGAGCTGCACTTTTCTGGGGAACTTGCGGTAAAGAACATCAAAGCAAATGTGTCTTCGATACCGTTTTGCCAAGGAAGCACCCAGATAGATAGCCCAGACGAAGCTATAGATAGAAAGCTCAAAGAGGCGCGGTAGAGGTCGGTTGAGGACATATCGGGAAAAGACCTGGATGACCACGGAAAAAATTAGAACCAGAAAAATGAAGGCTGCCAGGTGAACCTCGAGCACATCGAATATTTTCTTGGCGATTCTTCTCATCCACTCCTTCCTTATTAGAGTAACAAACACCCCCGGGAGGAGGCGAAAAAAACCTCTTCCCGGGGCGATCCTACTTCCTATTCTCCTGACCTACCTATTCTATAGCTTGAATCTTGGCGTATACCCCTTTCCCCCACTTCTTATCGAACTTGGACTGGCTGTAGAACTTTTTGACGTTTTCCATGAAAGCTTGCCGGTCCGGGATGACTATCTCCATTCCATACTCGGTCGCAAACTTTCCCAGGAGTTTAGCCTCCTTCTCTAATACTATTCGGTTCTGATAATATCGAGCCACCTCCATCGCTTTCTTGATGAACACCCGATACTCCTCAGGCATACCCTGCCACAGCTCTTCGTTGATTACCGGGGTGATATAACCAATCATATGATCAGTGAGCACAATGTAATGGGTCACTTCATAAAACTTGGCCGCATCATCAGTTGGAAGAGGATTATCCTGACCCTCGACGGTTCCAGTTTTTAACGCCATGTAAACTTCTCCAAATCCCAGAGGAGTGGGTGTGCCTCCCAGAGCTCTTCCCACATCAAGCCAGGCTTCTACATTGGGCATCCTGAGCTTAATTCCCTTCAAGTCCTCCGGTCGCCGCACGATACCTGCTTTCTTGGTTAGATTAAGCTCCCGGGTACCCAGGTACCATACATCCAGAACCCGCAGCCCGGATTTGGTCAGGTGATCCCAGTACTTCTGGCCAGTTGGTCCGGTGAGGACTCTGTACATATGATCAAGATCTTTGAAAACGTAAGGTGTTTCGAGAACCCCTATCTCAGGATAATCAGCAAGATCTCCAAACCAGGCAGGGCTGGCATCACTGGTCATCTCTAAAGTTCCTCGCATAACGCCCAAAAGAGCGGTCTTTTGATCTCCGAGCTGACCAGAATGAAAGACCTTGACTGTAATCTTACCTCCACTGAGCTTTTCAACTATCTCAGCAAACTTTTTCATAGCTAACGTCTGAGGCATCTCGGGTCCGGCTACCGTGTTAAAGCGAAGGGTGTAGGTTTTCTCCGCAGCAAAGCTTGCTGAAGATAGGAGTCCCACTGCGAGGATGCAAACAGGAACAATTTTCCATGCCTTCATCTCGGTTACCTCCCTTAATAGGTTTTCCTATCGCTATTGGGGTCTACTGAGTTAAGCCATAGGTCGTTAATTGTGCAAATCTTCACCTCCCTTCGTTGAATTTCGACCCCTTGCGTATTCTAATCCTCTTTGTAGCCCATTTTTCTCGAAATTTCCTGGGATGTTTCCATAACCAATTTAGCCATAGCCTGTATCCTTGGAGGATCAAATCTCTGGGAAGGCCCGGAAACGCTAATAGCAGCAAAAACTTCCTTTCGATGATTTCTTATAGGAGCACCCACACAACAAATTCCCTCCTCATGCTCCATATTATCAATTGCATATCCTCTTTTTCTAATTTCCTTTAGCTCTCGTTTAAGTACCTGGGGATCAGTAATGGTGTTATCGGTAAATTGCTCTAATCCGTCCTCCTGGATAATTTCATTTATTTTCTCCTCTGGCAAAAAGGCCATTATGGCTTTACCCAGGCTGGTGCAATGAAGGGGAACTCTTTCTCCAAAAAGAGGACGGGCCCTAAGTCTTGCCGTTGACTCCACGCAATCTATATAAACTATCCCGCCATTTTCCAGAACTACCAGGTAAGTTGTCTCATTGGTCTTTCTGCTTAAACTATACAAGTAAGAATGGGCTATTTTTCTAAGTTGAAGTTGAGATTGAACAATATTGCCCAGCTCGAAAATCCTCAATCCTAAATGATATTTTTTATCCTCGGGACTCTGCTCTACGAATCTTACGCTTTTAAGGGTGGAGAGAACTTGATGAATAGTGCTCTTTGGTAGGTTCAGCTCTCGACTTAACTGAGTTATTCCCACCCCATTCTCTGTTTTAGCCAAAGCCTCCAGAACTTCTATTGCTTTCTTTACAGACTTCATATTTGTTCGTCTATTTCGAACATTGTTCTACATATTATAATCAAAAATAAAATTTTTGTCAA
>JBHIAL010000110.1:0-4904 GCA_046758525.1 bacterium | reverse complement strand
GCGAGGCTGACTTCCAGGAGACTTTGGATATGGTAAAGAAGATAGGTTTCGATGGGGCTTTTACCTTCTGCTATTCGAGACTGCCCGGAACCAAAGCCACCGAACTTGAAGGTCAACTGCCTGAGGAAACAAAGGGAGAAAGATTGAGAAGACTCATTGATCTTCAGCAGAAAATCACTTTGAAAAAAAATAGTAGGTTAGTGGGACATGAATTTGAGGTCCTGGTGGAAGGAGTCTCAGAAAAGAGCCCTCACCAGCTTCAAGGAAGAACCAGGAGTAACAAGATAGTCGTTTTCGAATCACCGAAAGAATTAATAGGTGATTTTGTCCGGGTAAGGATACTAGAGGCAGGCTGTTGGGCTTTAAGAGGAAAGATTCTCTTTTGTTAGATGCTCTTTTAGTAATTGTGGGACCAACAGGTGTGGGAAAGACTGAGATAGCAGTAAACTTGGTGCAGAAAATCAAGGGAGAGATAATTTCTGCTGATTCGCGCCAGGTTTATAAGCAGATGGATATTGGCACGGCCAAGCCCTCCGCTGACCTGCTAATGAAGGCTTCGCACCATCTTATAGATATAGTTTTTCCTGATGAGATCTTTAACGTGGCTGACTTCAAATCCCGTGCCGAGGCTATTATTGAAAGACTTCAGGCTCAGGATAAGCTACCTATCTTGGTGGGTGGTAGCGGACTTTATATAAGGGCCGTGATTGATGGGCTGTTTGTCGGTCCGGGGACAGATTGGAGCTTGAGGAGAAGGTTAAAAGAAAGAGAGAAAAGCCAAGGGGAGGGAACTTTGTATCGAGAGCTCGAAGAGATAGATCCGCTCGCCTCCGCTCGTCTACATCCACACGATCAAAGAAGAATTGTCAGGGCTCTAGAAGTCTACTACCTTTCGGGTAAGACTATTTCTTCCTATCAAAGACAGTCTCCCGGCCCCTTAGATAAAACGGTTATAATTGGCTTGAGGAGAAAAAGGCAATTTCTCTATCGTTCAATTGAACTGCGGGTAGATGAGATGATAAAAGGAGGATTGATTGAGGAGGTTAAAAGCCTTCTGGCTAGAGGGTATACGGAGGATCTTCCCTCCATGCAAGGACTGGGTTACCGACAGATTGTGGAGTATTTAAAGGGAAAATGTTCAAAAGAAGAAGCCATAAGATTGATTAAACGGGATACCAGAAGATTTGCCAGGCGTCAACTCAATTGGTTCAGACGAGATGATCGGATAATCTGGCTGGATAGAGATAGATTTTCCTCCTTATCCGACCTATCGGATAAGATTATAAAAATTCTCACTCGCCAGATACCGGAAGCTAAGTTCGTTTTACAGGTTAATGAAAGGCAAAAGTTATGAGTCCAGAAGCACAGCTTAAACTAATAAAAAAAAATACAGTGGAGATCATTCAGGAAAGAGAGCTTCTGAGGAGGATAAAAAATAAAGGCTGCCTAAAGATAAAGTTTGGGGTCGATCCCACCACTCCTGACATCCATTTGGGACACAGTGTCATTCTTCTTAAATTAAGATGCTTTCAAGATCTGGGGCACCAGGTCATTCTCTTAATTGGAGATTTCACGGCCAGAGTGGGGGATCCCAGTGGAAGGATTAAGGCCAGAAGACCTTTGTCCAGCCACCAGATAATGGCCAATGCTAAAACTTATCAACATCAATCTTTCAAGATTCTCGATCCTGCCAAAACTAAGGTGCGGTTTAACTCTGAGTGGCTAAGCAGGATGAGCTTTTCGCGGGTCCTAAGGCTAGCCTCTCACTATACTGTTGCCAGAATGCTGGAAAGAGACGATTTCCATAAACGATATCAAGAAAATTATCCTATAGGTCTTCACGAATTTATGTATCCCTTAATGCAGGCTTATGATTCAGTGGCCTTGAAAGCAGATGTAGAGATAGGGGGGACAGATCAAAAGTTCAATCTGCTTTTCGCAAGACAGATACAAAAATCCTACGGGCAACCTCCTCAGATTGTAGTTACTATGCCCATCCTTGAGGGAACGGATGGGGTGGAGAAGATGAGCAAGAGTCTTGGTAACTACATCGGGATAACCGAATCTCCCCGGGAGATCTATGGTAAGATTATGTCCCTACCCGATGATCTAGTGTTCAGGTATTTCAGACTCACTACCCTTTTAAGCGATGAGGAGATAATGTTGAAAGAATCACAGCTTCAAGAAGGAAAACTTCACCCCAAAAACATCAAGAAAGACTTAGCTAAAGAAATAGTTAGCTTTTATAACGATAGATCCTCGGCCGAGGTCGAAGAAAAAAGGTTTGAGACTGTTTTCGGGAAAAAAGAGATTCCTGAGGAGATCCCTTTCTATTATCTCGATAGCCAGAAAATGAAGGAAGGTAGGATCTGGATAGTGAAGCTGCTTCAGCTAACCGGTCTGGTAAGAAGTAGTTCGCAGGCTCGTCGTCTGATTGAACAGGGAGGGGTAAGATGGGACGGGGAAAAAGTGAAGGATATTAATCTGGAGATCTGCCCGGCCGACCGACATATCTTACAGGTGGGCAAAAGGAAATTTATGAGAATAGTTAAAAGGTAAAATTATCCCGCTGATAAAAGTAAGTGGGGATAGAAGAAGGACGAAAGAGGCTGAGATATGATGGTAAATTTATGAGGAGAATTTAAGAGATGGTCAGGGATGAGATAAGAAGAAAGGTAGAGAAACTCCGTGAAGAAATTCATCACCATGATTATAAGTATTATGTGGAGAACAATCCCGAAATCTCTGATTATGAATATGATCAGCTGCTAAAGGAGCTAAAAGATTTAGAAGGGACGTATCCATCCCTCCAGAGTTCTACCTCTCCCACGCAAAGAGTTGGCGGTATGCCGGTGGAGGGGTTTCCTAGCGTAGAACATCCTATTCCTATGCTAAGTCTAGAAAACACCTATTCTGAGAAAGAGATCAGGGAATTTGAGCGGAGGATACATCGGGAGCTCCCGGGAGAAGATTTTGAGTACGTAGTGGAGCTAAAAATAGATGGAGTTTCCGTTTCCCTGATCTATGAGGATGGGAACTTTTTAAGGGGATCTACCAGGGGAGATGGTAGAAGAGGTGATGAGATTACCGCCAACCTCAAGACTATTCATACTATTCCTTTAAAACTACGCGGGGAGGTACCTGGAAGGATAGAGGTGAGGGGAGAGATCTATATGACTAAATCGGGATTTCTTAGCGTGAATAAAGAAAGAAAAGAAAAAGGAGAGCCTCTTTTTGCCAATCCTCGCAATGCTGCCGCTGGTTCGCTTAAGCTGTTAGATCCCAGGATAACTCACCGGAGACCTCTAGATAACTTCATCTATCTTTTTCCCTATTCTACGCAGGTGCCGATTCCTTCTACTCATATGGAATGCCTTAAAAAATTAAAAGAATGGGGATTTAGGATAAACTCTCACCTTAAGCTTTGTAAAAGCATGGGAGAGGCAATTGATTTCTGTAACTCATGGGCTGAAAAAAGAGAGGGGCTGGATTACGACGTGGACGGGATGGTGATCAAGGTAAACAACATAGACCAGCAAATGAGACTCGGCTCTACTACCAAGAGTCCCAGGTGGGCCATTGCCTATAAGTTCCCAGCCAAACAGGCTACTACTACCATAAGGGACATTATTGTTCAGGTGGGAAGGACAGGAGCTCTTACCCCAGTAGCTGTCCTTGACCCTACTCCTTTAGCTGGAACTACCATTACCAGAGCTACATTACATAATGAAGATGAGATCAGGAGAAAGGATATCAGAATAGGGGATATGGTGATAATTGAAAAGGGGGGTGACATCATCCCTCAGGTAGTGAAAGCAGTAGAGAGCAAAAGAAAGGGCACCGAGAAGAAATTCTCCATGCCCAAGAGTTGTCCGGTCTGTGAGGCAGAGGTGGTAAGACTGGAGGATGAGGCAGTGAGCCGATGCATCGGTTCATCCTGCCCGGCACAACTCAAGGAAAAAATTGCCCATTATGCCCAAAGGGGAGCTATGGACATTGAGGGTCTGGGGGATAAATTGATTGATCAACTGGTTGACAAAGGAATAGTTTCGGATGTGGCAGATCTTTATGGATTAGATCTAGACACTCTTTCCGCTTTAGAGAGAATGGGAGAGAAATCCGCTCGTAATCTTCTTTCTCAAATTGAGAAAAGCAAATCACGACTCTTGAGTCGTCTTATCTTCGGGATCGGGATCAGATATGTGGGAGTAAGAGGGGCTCGTATCCTGGCTCAGAATTTTAGATCGATCGAGGATTTAGCTAAAGCTGGCCAGGAAGAGCTGGAGGCCATTCCTGAAATTGGCCCTAGAACCGCCCAGTCAATAGTGCTCTTTTTCAGAGAGAAGGGGAATAAAGAGCTATTGGGTAGATTAAAGAAGTGGGGAGTCCGCATGAAGGAAGAAAAAGAGAAGAAAGGAGAGACTCCTCTGGTCGGGAAGAAATTTGTCTTTACCGGAGGTCTGGACCATTTTAGCCGCCAGGAGGCAAAAGATCTGGTAGAAAGATGGGGAGCGAGGGCTATAAGTTCTGTCAGCAGAAGTGTCGACTATGTGGTGGCCGGCAAAAATCCTGGTTCTAAGTATGAAAAAGCCCGAGAGCTAGGGGTAAAGATTCTATCCGAAGAAGATTTTATGGAGCTCATCAAATGATAATTGGTGTAATGGTAGATCTAGATAAGATGCTGGCAAAAATTGTGCATCCTACTTGACAAAAAGAAAAATGAGTATATGGTAACGTAAATGCTCAGTAAACGCCGTGTCACATTGAATTTTCAGGGTAGCCGCACCCTTTAGGGTGCGCATAAACGCAGGCTGAAGCCTGCGGCTACCGGCGACTACCAAAAATGACAGGGTTCACTGAATACTTACATGGTAACAATTGACTCACTTGACTGTTTTGAAAGA
>JBHIAL010000109.1:0-4908 GCA_046758525.1 bacterium | reverse complement strand
ACAATTATCAAATTACCCATGGTGGTAGGTTTTTTTCTTTCCATTTTAATAGTCACCATGATAGGAGCCGCCTTCGAGAGAGCAGCTATTCATCCTCTGAAAAGTCCCTCTGTCATTACGCTTATTATTATCACCGTGGCTGCTAGTATTCTTTTCAAAGGTGGTGCCATGTTCGCCTGGGGTAAACACACCTTTAGCCTTCCTTCTTTTTCAGGAGAAAATCCGGTAACCGTGCTGGGAGCTACTATTCTCCCTCAGACCCTGTGGATACTGGGAATTATGGGGGCAACGGTGGTTTTCCTCATCCTCTTTTTCGGATTTACCTTAACTGGAAAAGCAATGAGGGCCTGTGCAGCCAATCGCACCGCAGCCAGTCTGGTTGGGATTAATGTAAAGACCATGGTTCTTCTGTCTTTTGCCTTAAGTGCCGGTATTGGGGCGGTTGCCGGAATTATCATCACCCCCATTGCCCTTATGGACTATGACCGAGGAACCATGTTAGCAGTGAAGGGATTCGGTGTTGCGGTATTGGGAGGACTGGGAAGTAACGTGGGAGCAGTAATAGCCGGATTTATCATTGGTATCATGGAATCCCTGGGGGCAGGTTTCATATCTTCCGGGTACAAAGATGCCATCGCTATGGTGGTGCTGCTTCTGGTTTTATTCATTAAACCCAGCGGACTTCTGGGAAGTAAGGAAAGAGCAGAGTTTAAAAAGTTCTAATTGACAGGGGTAATCTCTTTCACCTAGTTCTTCAAAAAGGGGAATTTATGGGAAAGAAGAATTTGTTCTCGTTGCTGATTCTAGCAGGGGTGATTCTGGCCTTACCGTTAGGGCTCGGCAATTCTTATTACCTGAATGTGTTAGTCTTCGTAGGTATTTATAGTCTGATTACCATTGGCCTTAGCTTACTTATGGGTTATGCAGGGCAGATTTCTTTAGGACATGCTGCTTTTTTTGGGCTGGGAGCATATACTTCAGGTGTGCTCAGTGCTAAATTTGGTATCTCACCCTGGCTTGCGCTTCTAGCGGCTATTTTCGTCACCGGAGGGATTGCTTTTCTTATTGGGGCTCCCGCCCTCAAACTGAAAGGCCACTACCTGGCCATGGCTACCCTGGCATTTGGTGAGATTGTTTTTATTGTCTTTAACCAGGCTAGTTCCTATACTGGTGGTCCCTCAGGCTTTGGACAAATTCCTCGATTTAGATTAGGAAATTTTTTGTTTCGTACCGATGTTCACTATTATTATCTGGTCTGGACTCTGGTAATAGTTGCTCTACTCGTGTCCTTGAACGTCATTCACTCCCGGGTTGGACGGGCTCTACGATCCATCCACCAAGGTGAATTAACGGCCAACATCATGGGGGTGAATACCGCCAGATACAAGATTCAAGTTTTTGTGTTGAGTGCCGTCTATGCCTCTATCGCTGGCAGTCTCTATGCGCATTTCATTACCTTTCTCAATCCCACTCCCTTCGGATTCCACTTTTCTATAGTCGTCCTCGCTATGGTCGCAGTCGGAGGAATGGCTAGCGTGTGGGGAGCAATGATAGGAGCGGCACTATTAACCCTTCTACCTGAATACCTGCGAGTATTTCACGACTACGATATTCTTATTTATGGTTCGATTTTTCTGCTCATCATGATTTTTTTGCCTCAGGGGCTCTTTGCGGGAGTTCTTAGTCTGGTCACAAAAAGAAAGTCCTAAGTCCTAAGTTCTGTGTCGTAAGTTCTATGTCAAGGCCTGACAAAAGAGATAACATTATGGATCCTATTCTCCAGATTTGGGGGCTGCAGAAAAAATTTGGGGGAGTAGTTGCTGTAGATGGGGTAAATTTTGAGGTGAATCCCCATCAAATTAAAGCCATTATTGGCCCTAACGGGGCAGGTAAAACCACCATCTTTAATCTCATTTTCGGGATATATCCACCAACTTTTGGCACAATCAGGTTCAAACAGCATAAGATTAATCGGCTGAAACCTTATGTTATTGCGGAAAAGGGGATTTCTCGCACTTTTCAAAATGTGCGGGTGTTTGAAAATATGTCGGTTCTGGAGAATGTGATGGTGGGACGCCATTGCCGAACTAGATCAGAACTTTTCGCTGCCATTATGAACCTAAAAAGAACGCGAGTCGAGGAAAAAAGAATCCGTGACTATTCTTTGGAGATGCTCTCCTTCGTGGGGTTAGAGGCTAAGAGGAATGAAAGGGCCTTAAATCTTACCTTTCAACAACAGAAGTTATTAGAATTTGCCCGAGCCTTGGCCACGGAACCAGACCTAATTTTACTTGACGAGCCAGCAGCCGGGCTCAGCGTCCCTGAGGCTGATGAGATGGCCCAGCTTATCTACCGAATCCGAGAAATTGGAATCACTATTCTTCTGGTGGAGCATGATATGGGACTAGTAATGGAGGTATCTGATGAGGTGATTGTCCTCAACTCTGGCCAGGTCATCGCCGAAGGAACCCCACATCAAATCCAAAATGATGAAGCAGTGATAGCTGTCTATCTTGGTGAAGGAGAAATAGAGAATGCTGATCATACGAAATCTTAGAAGTTATTATGGGCACATGCAAGCTTTAAAGGGAGTTTCTTTGGAGATTAAAGAAGGTGAAATAGTGGCCGTAATTGGCGCAAACGGCGCCGGAAAAACCACCTTACTTAACTCTATCGTGGGACTAGTTCCTTCCAAGGTCGGACACATTCTCTTCTTTGATGCTGACATTACGCACCGGGAGCCCCGAGAAATAATCAGGATGGGAATTAGTCTGGTACCGGAAGGAAGACAGTTGTTTGCTCCTCTAACGGTTATGGAAAATCTTACTCTGGGGGCCTATCAACGCTATAGAAAAGACGAAAAATCTAAGATTAAGAACGACCTGGACACCATATTTGAACGCTTTCCCATATTAAAAGAAAGACCATCACAGGTGGCGGGAACTCTAAGTGGGGGTGAGCAGCAAATGCTGGCCATTGGCCGTGCTCTCATGTCAAGACCGAAGCTTCTTTTGCTGGACGAACCTTCTATGGGGCTTGCTCCCCTGGTGGCCGCCCAGATTTTCCAAATAATATCCGAGTTACACCGGCAAGGTACCACCATTCTCCTGGTAGAACAAAATGCTGGAGCGGCATTCAAGGTGTCTAAAAGAGTCTATGTCATCGAGACTGGGAGGGTGGTTCTTCAGGGAGCCTCGGAAGAACTTCTGCACAACCGTGAAGTAAAAAGAGCCTATCTAGGGAGAACTGGTGCTTACCACCATAATCAAGGAAGCATTTCCACTGATTAGATACCCCACTCCTTGGCCAGAGAAACTGAGGGAGAACTTTAGTGAGATCTCAGGGGGAAAATCCAGAATATCTCGATAGAGAAAAACTGGAGAAGCTCCAGTTAAAAAGGTTAAAAAAAGTCTTAGACAGAGTTTACCATAAAGTACCTTTCTATCGAGAGGCCTTTGAGGCAAATAAGGTAAAACCTGAAGATATAAAAAATCTGAAGGATTTGGAGAGGCTTCATTTTACCACCAGAGAAGATCTACGTGCGGGATATCCTTATGGGTTTTTAGCCTCTTCCTTATCTCGTCTGGTAAGGTTACATACCTCTACCGGTACCACCGGCAAACCTAAAGCTGTGCTCTTTACCCAGAAAGACATCTATCAAGCCTCAGAACTAATAACTCGTAGTATGAGGATGACGGGAGCAGGATCTGAGGATGTTTTTCAAAACATGATGAGCTATGGATTGTTTACCGGGGGTCTCATTTTTCATTACGGAGCGGAAAGAGCAGGGCTATTGGTAATTCCAGGCGGAACTGGCAACACAGAGCGGCAAATAGAGCTCATGCGTGACTTCAAGACTACCATAGTGCATATAACTCCTAGCTATGCTCTTTACTTAGCTGAAGTTATGGAAAGGATGGGACTGGACCCCAGAGGTGATTTTAACTTGCACATAGCTTATCTGGGAGCAGAGCCTTATTCGCAAGCCACAAAAAGTAAGATCGAGGAAATTTTTTCCTTGGATGCCTATGATTCTTACGGTCTTTCTGAAATGAACGGTCCGGGAGTTGCCTTTGAGTGCAAGGAAAAGTGCGGAATGCATCTCTGGGAGGATAATTTTATTATGGAGATTATTGATCCAGAGACTTTTGAGCTGCGAAGAGAAGGTGAGGAGGGAGAGCTGGTGTTGAGCACCATAAATAGAGAAGCAATGCCTATCCTGAGGTACAGGACTGGTGATCTGACGCATATATATCCTGAACCCTGCAGGTGTGGACGAGTTCACCGTCGCATATCCCGAATCAAAGGCAGAGTAGATGATATGTTTGTCCTTCGAGGTGTGAATATCTTTCCCTCGGAGGTGGAAAGAATTCTTATGAGCCTGCCCGAGGTGGGAAGAAACTACCAGATTGTCCTGGAGAGAAAAGAAAGTCTGGATGAAATGAGGGTGAGGGTGGAGATCAAGAAAAGATTTTTCAGGGACTCCCTCGAGGATTTGAAAAAATTACAGAATAAGATCAAGGCTAAACTTAAGGGAGAGCTAATGGTGACTCCTCAGGTAGAGCTAGTAGAACCGGCTACTCTGCCCAGAACCACAGGCAAAGCGAAAAGATTGATTGATAAGAGGAAGATATGAAATCGAGCGCTATGGAAGGATACAGAGCAGGGCTAGTCTTAAAGGTGGTAGGAATCTCCTATACCCAACTTAGATACTGGGCCAAGATTGGCTTCATTAAACCCAGCATAAAAAGTGCCAAAAAGGGAAGCAGGAGACTTTATTCCTTTGGGGATTTGATAAGATTAAATACAGCTAAAAGCCTTCTGGACAGTGGAATCTCACTCCAGAAGATAAGAAAAAGCGTAGATTATTTGAAAAAACATGAGCCAGAAATAAAAGAGCCTCTATCC
>JBHIAL010000108.1:0-4949 GCA_046758525.1 bacterium | reverse complement strand
CCACAGAGGTATGCCTCCATATTATCCGCTCCATCCCTGGTAAGGTATCTTTTCATAACCTCGGTTACAAGGCCTACTTCTCCCTCCCACTCTGGCTCCGGGGTATCCAGAGCGGGGATAAAGTGAAAGTTTTTGTGTTTTTCCTCCAGCTTTTTAAGTTCCTCATAGTAGTAAAGGTCTCTCTTCTGGCGGACCCCGTAAAAAAGGGTTATCTTCCTGTCAGTACCTTCATCCAGCATGCTGGAGATGATGGACCTTATAGGACAAAGCCCCACTCCTCCAGCTACACATATTATTTCCTTGTCTGTATCCTTAACCACAAACTCGCCATAGGGTCCCACAAACTCTACCTCATCTCCCTCCTTGAGAGAATGAAGGTAGGTTGAGCCAAGTCCTCCTTCAATAAGTCGTACATCGAGCATTATTCTATCTTTATATTTAGTCTCTGAGGCGATTGAATAGGCCCTGTATTCAAAACTTTTGCCAGTAGGTATTTTAACCTGTACATACTGACCAGGTTTAAACTTAATACTATCAGGCTCCAAAAGTTTTAGCATGATCTCTTTTATAGTGGGGGTAACCGGTTTCGCGGAGATAACCTGTGCACGGTACCTCTGGATTGCCAGCCACTCCTGGGGTATTTCTATCTTTAAATCCTGCCTTACCTTCACCTGACAGGCGAGGCGATATCGGTTCATAAGTTGCTCTCGGGTAAGCAGAGGCTCTTCGGTAGGAAGAACTGGTCCTCCCCCTTCAGGAACTCTAACCTGGCAGTATCCACAAGTTAGCCTTCCTCCACAAGCAGAGGGGATAAAGATTTCATTATCTATCAGGGAGGCAAGAAGAGAGTTTCCTCCCTTAACCACCAGCTTTTTTTCCTCATTTATTCTGATCCTGCAATCTCCGTACTGGGCAAGGAATCTGTCAGCAATGACCAGCACCACTCCCAGACATCCCACTACTGAATTCAATATTATTATAGGATATAAAAGTTCCATCTTTACCTCCTTTGCCTGATTTTTTTATTTTATTCCCACCATTCCTGAAAAACCCATAAAGGCAAAGGCCATTATACCTGCTATGATCATGGTTATTCCTGGCCCCTGTAGAGGTTTGGGGACATTGCCAAAGCGAAGTTTCTGCCGAATAGAGGCCATTGCCACTATCGCTACCGTCCACCCCAATCCGCTACCCACGGCAAAGGCAATACTTACAGGGTAAGAGTACTCCCTGAGAATCATAAATAAAGGGACTCCCAGAATGGCACAGTTCACCGTTATCAGGGGTAAGAATATCCCCATGGTGATGTACAGTGTGGGGAAAAATTTTTCCACTACAATCTCCACAATCTGGACCACGGCAGCAATCACCACAATGAAGGCGATATACTGAAGGTATTCCACTCTAAAGGGGACCAAGAGAAAATAGTTGATTGGCCAGTTTATGGCTGCAGCGAGGGTCATGACGAAGGTCACCGCCATCCCCATACCCCAGGCTGTCCTTATTTTCCCGGAAACGGCCATGAAGGGGCACATTCCCAGAAAATAGGTAAGAGCAATATTGTGAGCAAAGATAGATGCAAAGAAAATGTAAAATATTTTCATATCCATAGTTTAACTTCCCTCCTCTACCGGAGATATCGTTCGTTGAATCCAAATAAAGATACCCAGGATTAAAAAGGCTCCTGGAGCCATAATCATACTTATCCAGGGAACCCATCCTTTCCCCATTACCTGATAACCTAAGATACTGCCAAATCCTAAAAGTTCTCGTACTATGGAGATGGTCACCAGAACAAAGGTATAACCTAGCCCCATTCCCACTGCATCCAAAAAAGAGGGCCAGGGGTTGTTTCCAGTGGCAAAGGCTTCCAGTCTTCCCATGATTATACAATTGGTAATGATTAGAGCTACATATGGTCCCATAGCTTTACTTAAAGGCATAAGATAGGCCTTGAGGAACTGGTCCACTATGATGACAAAGGTAGCTATAACCAGCACGAACACAGCCATACGTACCCGCCTGGGTATAATGTTTCGTATGAGAGATATAACTGTTGAGCTGGCACAGATAGCAAAAAGAACGGCGAGCCCCATGACAATTCCGTTGGCCACCATATTGGTTACTGCCAGAGTGGAACATATTCCCAGAATCATCCTAAAAATGGGATTGTTCCCCCACAGCCCCTGAACCAGGATATCCCTGTTTTTAGTGGGTAAAGGAACAGCTGCAACTTGTTGATGATGATTAGGACTCATGGGTTGTCTCTCCCATAATTTTTGATGCGATAATTGCATCTCGATACTTTTTGACCTCATTATTGATTATCTCCTCCAGAGATTTACTGGTCATGGTAGCCCCGGTGATAGCATCTACCTCGTTGTCCCCTTTTGCTTTTCTCCGGGATACCAGGAGTATTTCGGGTTTTATCTTCTTACCCACAAATCTATTTAAAAACCCGGGTTCGGTTATCCTGGCTCCCAGGCCCGGTGTCTCCCCCTGCTCCAGAACAGCCACGCCGTAGATGGTTTCAAGATCAGGTTTCAGGGCAATGATTGCACTGATGGGAGCCCAGAAACCGGAACCTTCTATCTTAAAGGCCACAGCCTCAAGCTTTCCCTGGTTGGGGTAGTGTAGATAAAGGGGAATGTCTTCCAAGAAGAGGGTCTTTACCTCCTCTTCAAAAACCCCTTCCATGTTTTTGTGCTGATAGGGTATATGTAAGGCATTTAACACCGATTCTTTTAGCTTTAGCACCTTGTTTTTTTCGATAAGGGGGCGGGTTTTTATATTTATAACGCCTAAGGCTCCTGAGCTTATGCTGGTTATAATCAAAAGAAGAACAACCATCCATATTCTTTCTTTCATCTTGTTATCCCGTCTCGTATGGTTTCTTGACTTTACCAAACCTCAAAGTTATTACCAGCTCGTCCAGAGCAGGAGCGAAGAGGTTCATGAATAAAATGGAAAACATAACTCCTTCTACATATCCTGAGAAAGCTCTTATGGACACAGTCAGGACTCCTAAGGCTACTGCGTATATCCATCTTCCGTAAGAGGTAGTAGGACAGGTTACAGGATCGGTGGCCATAAACATTGCTCCAAACAAAAGTCCCCCAGAAAGAAGCTGGAACAGAGGAGGTGCGACAAGAGAGGGCCAGAAGGAAAATCCTATCCAGGAAAAAAGTGCAACAGTTCCCAGGTATGAGGCAGGAATCCTCCAATCACTTATCCGGGTAAACACGAGAAATATTCCGCCCAAAATTATTAGTACTTTGGAGGTCTCTCCCAACGATCCTGGTACCATGCCCAGAAAAAGGTCTTTATAAGATGCAATCTCACCTGTAGCTTTGAAAATGGTTAGAGGAGAGGCTGAAGTAACGGTATCTACGGCGTATTTGGTGAATCCTCCCCATACCCCACTTGCAGGCACCGCCCACTGTGTTGTCATGACAACCGGAAAGGTTATGGTTAGAAATACTCTTCCCACCAGGGCAGGGTTGAAGACATTTCTCCCGGTGCCTCCAAAAACCTCCTTGCCTAAAACTACTCCCACGATCATGCCCACAGCAACCATCCACAGAGGAATGGTTGGGGGCAGAGTTAAAGGGAAAAGAAGTCCGGTAACCAGAAAACCTTCGGTTATCTCCTCTTTTCTGATGATACTGAAGGCTACCTCTGCTGCTCCCCCACTTATGTAAGAGACAATAATTATGGCTACTGCCCTCCAGCCATAAAAATATGTTGAGGCAATTGCGGCTGGTGCGGCGGCAAGGACTACTGCAACCATTAATCTTTTTAAATCGAGGTAATCTCTAAGATAGGGGCTTTCCTCAGCAGACTCCAAGGGTCCAAAAAAGAAAGCATCAGTTGCATCCAGAACCGGCTTGAAGGAACGAAGAAATCTGTTTTTTTCTACAGTAGTGTAGCTTTTATCTATTAGTTTTCTTACAAATTTTACCATAACTTTACCCTTTTGGCTTTGTATCTGTCATCTCTTTCACAGAATCAGATAAAATATTTTTGTATAACTTTAGCCTTCCTTCCCTTTTGTGATAAGCCACAAAATTAAACTCCTGGGATAATTTGGATTTACATTCTTTCAAAGTTTTAGTTAAGGGAAGCTTTGAAGGACAAACATAAGCGCAAAGTCCGCAATCAATGCATTCCAGGGGCTTAAGTCTTTCGACCTCATCTATAAGATTATGGGTAAAACAGCGGTATATCTGGTAGGGGAGAATATCCGCAGGGCAGACCTGTTCACAGAAACCGCAGGATATACAGGGTCTTTCCTCTCCGTGTAGGTTAGTATCAACCTCTTTCCTCTTTGTGGAAATCAGGGAGGAGAGAAAGGCACGGGAGTATGAGGGCCTTCTGAGTCCAGGGCGCAGAAAAGACAAAAATTCTCTCTCTATTTTTTCCTCCAGAACCACAACCGAATCTATTTCCTTTCCTATTGGTAAAGAGAGATTCTCCTGGCATGATCCAGTTAAAGCTCCTCCTATCATTAAACGGAATTTGGCCTCTCGGCAAAGAAAAGGATCTACGGCTTCCTTTAAAGAAATTCCAACAGGGGCATCAACGACTACCTCCTTTTTGACTCCAGGCCCTCCTATACCGAGCCTTCTTCTAATAAATGGCTTCCCTTCCACTACCGCTTGATAAACAATGAGAGGAACCTCTCCTTCTAAGACTAAAACACCTTTATCTATGGGGAACGTTCCATAGGGTAATTTGTCGCCAAGTAAAGACCAGATGAGAACCTCGGGCAGACCTTGGGGATGCTTAGGTCTAATAGAATACAGCTTTATTTTGTCCCGGAAGCCATGAGAGGTCTTAAATTGCTCGAAGGTTTTCTTATCCACGGCCACGTGAACTGTAACTTGAGGAAACATGTGGGACAGTATATTAAGACCGATTTCATAGTTATCAATCTCTTCCGGGAGTTT
>JBHIAL010000107.1:0-4955 GCA_046758525.1 bacterium | reverse complement strand
TTGCTATCCCTTAATAGACAAGAAATTCATTTTCAATTTGGTAATTTTGAGTAGCAAATTGACACTTTTTAAAAAAAATAGTATAATTTAATTGTTAATTGAACAAACAAAGACTAATGAAATATCAATACGTAAATTTAACTCCCGGTGGCTAGATGTAGCAATATTTCTGGATGCAAAAATAAGAATATTGTATTTGTCTATTTAGTGAATTAAGGATAGTGAATGCCTATGGCACCCGTACGAACAGCGAATCTCGGTCTTGTTCAGAAGATCAACCGCTCCATTGTTTTAAGTATTATTAGAGACAGAGGTCCCCTTTCTCGAGCGGATATATCCCGCAGGACTAAGCTGACACGGTCCACTGTATCCAGCATCGTGAGCTATTTAACAAGAAAGAATTTGGTAAAAGAAATCGGGTTAAGTAGCTCAGGTGTGGGACGAAGGGGTATATTGCTTGAGTTAAATCCCAAGGCTTACTATGTAGTAGGAGTAGATTTAGGGACTCTTAACACCATTGCTGCCGTTGTCGATTTAGAAGGTAAAATAGTGGAAAGAGTTGAGCATCCAACCAATGGTGAGAAAAATAGGGACGATATTATTGAGCGAGTGAAAGCTGCCATTCATGAAGTTATCACTTCCTCTGATGTAAACCTCCAGAAGATAGCTGGTATCGGCTTAGCTGTTCCGGGTCTGGTAGATAGCAAAAGGGGTATAATACTCATCACGCCAAATTTTGGTTGGAAGGATACGCCCCTGAAGGAAATACTAGGAAAAGAATTCCATACCCCTATTTTTATTGACAACAATGTGAATGCTATGGCCTTGAGTGAGGCTCAATTTGGAATAGGGCGGGGAGTAAGAAATTTTATCTGCGTTAATATAGGTATAGGAATCGGCTCTGGAGTAATTATTAATGGGGAAATCTATCGTGGGGAGACCGAATGTACTGGTGAGATCGGGCATACCACTGTTGATTACAATGGCCCTAAATGCAGTTGTGGTAACAATGGCTGCCTGGAAGTAATGGCTGCTGGCCCAGCCATAGCCAGAAGAGCAGTTAAAGCTGTTCGAGAGAGGCGAAAAACAGTAATCACTGAGCTAGTTAAAGACAACTTGAACCAAATTACTGCTGCAATTGTAGCCCAGGCAGCTAATCGGGGTGATAGGTTAGCCCGAGAGATTATGGAGAAAACGGGAGAGTACTTGGGTACCGGTATAGCCAATATTATTAACCTCTTTAATCCGCAGATGGTGGTCATTGGAGGAGGTGTGGCTCAGGCAGGGGGCCTCATTTTTGATCCCCTAAAGAGGACTATGAAAAAGCGGGCTTTTTCAGTACCGGCCAAAGTTGTTAAAATCGCAACTCCTAGCTTGGGAAGGGACTGTACCGTTATCGGAGCCGCTACGTTGGTGCTCAAAGATATATTCAAAAGTGCTAAGGTGGTCTCTTCGTAACTAATATGGCGCATAAGAGTAAGAGATTTTTCTCAAGAGGTAATGCCCTTTGCTTTTAAGAAGCAAAGGCCCTAAATAAACTCTGACACGAGGAGGTGATGCTCGGAGAAAAGCAAGTTTATTGAAAAATTTCTAAAGAAGGAGAAAAAAATGAGAAAAAGCGTTTGGTTAGGCGTATTGGTTTTATTTATAGGAAGCTTGGTGTTTTCGGGAAGTATCGCCTTAGCTCAACAGAAGCTTCGCGTTGCAGCTCCTCCGTGGATTTATAAGAAGTTTCCTCTTGAGGAAGTTATGGATCGATTTGAAGCAGACCATCCCGGAGTTAAAATTGAACGCATACGGGCTAGCAAGTGGAGTGCCCCCACTTACATCGCTGAATGGAAAACTGGTAGTACGTCGTTTGACGTTTTCGTTGGGGGAAGTGGATCCATGCTCTCGCCGATAATTGTAGGAGACTGGACGGAGCCCCTGGATGATATGTTGACAGGTCATATGGCGCCGGATAAATTTGTGGGTGGTTTCTTGTCAGCTGGTCGTTACCAGAGGTCGGATGGATCAGGACCGTACTATCCTGGCATCCCCTTTGTGGGCGAAGTCTCTATTATTGGGGTCAACACCAAGCTCATGAAGGAAGCCGGTCTATGGGAGGGCGGTAAGCCCGTACCCATTCCTAGCTGGGATGAGGGAGAATTCTTCGGCTGGTGGAATAAGCTAGCGGCCGTTTCTCCGCTTGGGGCTCACGTACAGATATGGGACCGCGAGTTTATGCAATATGACTGGTGCGGCGCTATTCAAGCAATGACTGGGACATTTTTGGAAGAAGATGGCAGGGGCTTTGATACGTCAAGCGACGCGGCTAAAAAGTGGGGCAACTACCTCCAGCAGATGTACAATGAGAGGATTGGCGTTTGGACAATAACAGACGCCTCTGGTTACTCCAAGTGGAAGACTGGAGCGGCTGGTTCGTTCTATGCTGCGCAAGGTCACATCATGGAACTCGTTAGGATTACCGGGGATGAGTCAGACATTGCTTACATCGGCTGGCCTGGCGCCACAGAGAAGGGCAGTATCATCTGGACCCACTCAGTTTGGATGCCAAAGGTATCTCCGGTCAAGGAATTGGGTAAAGCGTTCATCCGTGAGCAGGTCTTTTCCCCCCACATGCAGCAGTGGAGCTTTAACAATTATGGAAAGCTGCCCGTGATGAAGGCTTACTATGGAGAGGGGATCGAGTGGTTCCAGGACCAGATGCCTACAATCCTGGCAATCGCGAATGCTTCTAAACCAATTCCGCTGTTCAAGGACATAGACAAGTACCTCGATGTCTTACAGGAGTATCTCTCTCAGGCCGTGCATGGCCGCATGAGTATAGAGAAAGCCTTCAACAGGATCCAAGAGGAGTCAAAGGATCTCGACTTCACAGATATACGAGCGCTTTAAAGTTAAACTGTATAGCCCAGCAGCCAAGATTCTTTTGGCTGCTGGGCTATTATTATGGAGAGATACGAATGAGACAGTCTGGATATAGCAGGCAAAGCAAGTTCAGTTTATTCGTTTTTTTGTTACCAACTTTGTTCTTTGTTTTAGTATTTATAGCTTTCCCTGTTGTATATTCTGCATATATCAGTCTTTGTGAGTACGACTACGCCCGAGATAGGATACCACATTTTATTGGATTTCAGGGCTACCTAGATACAATTCTTCATGATTCCTTTTTTCACAAGGCACTTATTATCCAATTGAAGTTTGCTGTTTTCTATTTTTTTTTGACTTTTGGCATCTCTCTCGGGATGGCTATATTAATTAACGAATTACCGTATGGAGCAGGTTTCTTTCAGGTGCTTTTTTATATACCTATGATTATTCCATTGTCTTTAGTAGGAATAGTCTTTGAGTGGATCTTGTTTCCTGATATAGGAGTCCTCAATCACATATTACGCACCCTGGGCGTCTCAAATTGGAACATCGAGTGGTATGGTGGACCTCAAACAGCGCTTTATGCCATTGTAGTGGCCCGCTCATGGAAAATGATTGGTTTTACTCTCATCATTTTCTTAGCAGGCCTTCAGTCACTTCCCAAAAGTTTGCGCGAAGCCGCAAAGGTGGATAGAGCTAACTTCTTGCAGGAGATATGGTACATAATACTCCCTAATTTGAAACCTTATCTTCTCATTGGTGGAACGTGGATACTGATCAATTCAATTAAGACTTTTGAGCTTCCGGCAGTGGTGACTGAGGGGGGCCCCGGGATGTCCACTTTAACCCTGTACTATTATACTTGGAAGGTCGCATTCGAACAGTACGATATGGGTAAGGCTTCACAAATTGCCTACATTATTGCATTGATTATTTTCGTACTGAACTGGGGACTAACCCGGGTATTCCAACCCGAAACGGCAAGAAGGGCGTGATTAGGAGGTGGCAAGATGACTAAGTGGTTTAATCTTTGGAAAAAATACCGTATCGGCCTCTTTATATTCGTGACTGTTGTTACTGCTATTTATATTTTCCCAATAATATGGACGTTTATTACCTCGTTACGCCCTACCCAGGACATCTACCGCTATCCACCAACGATCATTCCGGGGGCAGTCACACCACAAAATTACATTTATGTTCTTACTCAAATGAAAGGGTTTTTACGTTATTTTCTGAACAGTGTGGTGGTGACCTTTATGACAGCTGTAATAGTAATTATTTCAAGTGCTATGGGGGGGTATGCATTTGGCATGCGTAAATTTAGAGGACAAAACATGTTGTTTGCAGCGGTTATTGCTGTGTTAATGATCCCTTACCTAATGTATTTAATCCCGATTTTTATCATGGAAGATAAAATTGGACTGCGGAATACGTGGTGGGGTTTAGTCCTACCATATGCAGCCTTGAATCTGCCTTGGGGGTTACTCATCATGAGAGGGGCTTTCTCCACAATCCCGCTTGACATACGTGATGCTGCAGTCATCGATGGATGTAATGAATTTCAATTTTGGTATCGAGTAATGCTCCCTATTACTCGTCCGGCGTTAGCGGCCACAAGCGTTATCACTTTCGTATTTGCATGGCAGGAGTATATGTTCGTAAGCACCTTGATGACGAAGAACGAATGGCAGACATTGCCGGTTGGGATTGTATGGATTCGAGATGAACTGCAAACGTTGGCCTATGGCAGGGTTGGGGCTACGATTATGCTTTCTATCATTCCTGTAATTATCCTCTTTGTGGTTTTTCGTAACTTTTTTATAAAAGGCCTAAGCGAAGGGATGTTAAAAGGATAGCGCTGCCTACCAGACATTACCAGTAGGAATAAAGTTCCTTAAAGACAAGGCCCAAATCAAGGGAATGGTTGAGGGGTCGCTGAAGGGGTAAAGTTTACAGTAAAAGGGATTGCTGTAACCGGGTTAAAGGGCTAAATATAATGAGAAATAAAGGAGCAGAGGGTTGAATCTAAAGATTCGAGAGAAGTTGGAGAAAGGATATGTTTCTATTATTGAGGGAAA
>JBHIAL010000106.1:0-4957 GCA_046758525.1 bacterium | reverse complement strand
GAAAATCCACCCATCTCCAGGGAGGTAAAAAACTCGCCGATATAGGATCTATAAATTTTTATTTTCTTCTCTTTTAAAATCTGCGCCAGTTTTCGATAAACTATATATAGCTCCAACAAGGCGGTAGAACCAAGGCCACTGATGAGTACGCTAACCTCATCGGCGGCTTTAAAGGGTAGGTCCTCCAAAACCTTCTCAGCCAGAATCTGGGTGATTTCATCGGCTGTTTTCATCTTGGTTTTCTCCACTCCTGGTTCTCCATGATGGCCAACGCCTATCTCCATTTCATCCTCACCCAGATGAAAAGTTTCCTCTCCACCATATTTCATAGATGGTACAGCACAGGGAGAATGGGCCACCCCCATACTTCTGGTATTAGCATTGACTTTCTCGGCAACCTTCTTTACCTCTTCAAGATTTGCACCTTCGGCAGCTTTAGCTCCAATCAACTTCCAAACAACCACTTCTCCAGCTACTCCTCTACGATTCTTCATTTGATCACGTGAGCCCGATCCTACATCATCATTTATGATTACCTGTTCGACCTTTATCCCCTCTTCTTTGGCCATATCAGAGGCCATGTCAAAGTTCATGATGTCTCCAGAATAATTACCCAATACGCAGAGAACTCCTTCTCCACTGTGTACAGCTTTAATGGTATCATAAATCTGCTGAGCCGAGGGGGAGGCGAAGATGTTACCCACGGCTACCCCGTCCATTAATCCTTCTCCTACATATCCAATAAAAGCTGGCTTATGTCCCGAACCTCCACCGGTAACTAAACCTACTTTACCCTTTATGGGAGCTTCTCTTCGCACCACAGCTCTTGAGGTCTTTAATCTTCTTATCCGATTTCCATGGGCTTCTAAAAACCCCTCCAGCATCTCATCCACAACCTTTTCCGGATCATTAATGAATTTCTTTAGCATTTAAAAGACTCCCTTTTTAGAGTTGTTTCTTTCCCTCTTCTAATCTTCTCTTAAACGCATTTTACAAAGGTGGGGAGATTTGTCAATTATTTGGAGTTTTAGGGCAACTTTCTTGTTGGACCGATTGCACTGGTAACTTCTAAAACACAAAGAGAACTTTGTTAAAATCTTCTCTTTTTCGGCTCATTTTCTCAAATACGCTTTTAATCTCATCGATTTTGAATCGCTGAGTAATGAGCGATTTTACGTCCAACTGACCAGTTTCTATGAAATGAAGAGAAGCTTCCCAGCTATTGAAAGGAACCGGTTTAGTATCTGCGTCATAGACTCCGTAAATGGTTAGCTCATGGCGGAGAACATCGGTGATGGTCTTTTGTGGTAAGGTCACATCTTGCTCTACTAAACCCAGCAGTGCTACTTTACCCAATTTTCTGGTCATTCTAATACTTTGCTCGAGCGTAGTTTCTGATCCGGCAGCTTCAAGCACCAAATCAGCTCCTTTCCCTTGAGTCTCCCGCAATACTACCTCGACTGGATCTTTGTCTTTAGCATTTATACAGTCAACTATTCCCGTTTTTCTAGCAATCCCCAGTTTCACCGGGGCGATATCCACCGCAAAAACCCTTCTTGCCCCTAAAATCCTTGCCCATTGAGCAATTAAAAGTCCTATAGGTCCGCAGCCGAGCACAGCCACTACGTCTCCCGGTGCGACACCCGGTCTCTTAACAGTGTGTAGAGCTACCGAGGAAGGCTCTAAAAGAGAGGCTGACTCATAATCAACTGTGGGTGGTAATTTTAAAAGGTTCTCAGGACCTATCTTTACATATTCAGCAAAACAGCCATCTACGCGGGTGCCCAGGCGAATAAAATTATCACATAGTGAATATTCACCGGCTCGGCAAAAATCACAGTGTCTACAGGGTATAACTGGCATAATGGCAACTCTTTCTCCAGGTTCCACTCCGGTAACCTCGCTTCCTACCTTAACCACCTCGCCAGCGCACTCATGTCCCAAGATTTTAAAACCATAGGGGGAGGTCCCTCTTAAAAAACGTGAAACATCAGACCCACATATCCCGGCAATTTTAATGGCCACTAACACCTCTTTAGATCCTGTCTCTGGAACAGGTATCAGCTCACAGCTAATCTCTCCAGCTCCGTGCAATACTGCCGCCTTCATCATCCGGGCCATTTAGATACCCTCCATCGCTTTACTTTAGCAGGTAATCCAATAGCTTGAGTAACAAAAATTTGGATTCATACATTTTTCGTCAAACTCAAGGGGCCTGTATCACATCACTCCTTACTCTTGAAAAACTTTAATCCTTCCTCAGCAATGGCATCGGCACTTGGTGCAACTTTTCTCCAGATAGCCGTCATTCTGGCTATCTCTTCAATGGCCGGGACAAAAGATTCAACCACCGCCCATCTATCATACCTAACTTCCTTTAAGGCTTTAAAGACATCAGACCAGGCAACATGACCGGTTCCCGGAATTCCTCTATTATTTTCGCAAAGGTGCAAATGGTAAAGATATTCACCAGCTATTTTTATTGCTTCATAAAAGCTTTCCTCTTCAATATTGAGATGATAAGTATCCAAATGAATCCTGACATGGGGATGATTAATTTCTTCTACCAGCTTCCTGGCATCCTCGGTGGTATTTAAAAAATATGTCTCATACCTATTTACCGGCTCCACAGCCAATACCACACCTTTCTCTTGTGCATACTGGGCTGCTTCTAGTAGAGATTCCTTGGAGTAGCTCCATTCCTCATTTGTTCTTACTTTGCCAGTAAATTCGCCCCAGGCCGCATAGATCACCCCTCCCAGGACATCACTACCAAGCTCAGAAGCAATTTCAATCCTCTCCTTTAAGAATTCTATTCCCGCCTTCCTCTTTTTTTTATCAGGACTGATTATGTTGTGGTCTTGGTCCAGGACAGCGGTAAAGGTACACTTCATCCCTGTCTCACTCATTTTTTCTTTAATTTTCTTTTTGGGGAGAGTTTCAGGACGATTCGTATGGATCTCAATGCCGTCAAACCCCATTCCTTTTAGCTTGTCAAATAAATGAAGATCCTTTTCCGTAAACTCTGCTGTCCACATTAAGGAATGTGCTGCGTATTTCATAGTTTCCCCCTTTCTGAAAAACTTAATTTTCTTTGACAGCCTCAGAATAAACACTTATTCAATTTATGGCTATTATTCTTAATAATATCCGGGAGAAAGAATCCTGTCAACCCTCTCACCTGATGAGATTGCTTTCTCATGGATAGTCACAACTGCAAGTTCAGTTAACAAATCTACGTGCCTAACAAGAACTTAATCATGAAATTATAAACATTTGTTCAATTTTTCAATCATTGCTCAAATATATGATACTCTGGAATGGACTAAACTGAAGGGAGCGTGCGATCCTGAATTTTTCTTAAGTTCACCAGGAAGGACGATTCGGCCAGCTCAACCTCATCGTAGGCTATGTATTCTCCCTTCTTAATGTTTCTTTTTATTACCGCGCCCTCAGCTAGACCCAAGGGAAGAAGACCCTCCCTTTTGGCAACAGTGCTTCTTTCGATAGAACCATAAACATCAAATCCACCAATGCCATCTAATTTACTTCCCGGACTCAAATCTCTCTTGGCTACGGTAATGGTTTCTGCGGTGGGTGGTCCAGTGGGAGCCAGGGTTGGCTCTCGATAAATAATTGCTCGAGCGATTGAAAATGGAACCTCAACGCTTGCCAGGTGATAAGGTCGATACAAGAGATAATTCGGTCCCGAACCCATCTTTAGATATTTAAGATCTTTCCTCATCCGACTATTATCAGTACTCATCACCACAAACACCCCTGGGGCTACGCTGCCCAAAGCATAGTCTACTACACCAATCCGTGAGAGAATCCCTCCATCTTCCTTTAGAGTAAATATTGATGGTAGATCAGTCACGCTGCATCCTGGACCATGCATACCTCTCACGTCAGGAACTAACCCGGTTGCATTTGCCAAAGAGGCCATCTCAATCATGGTTTTGCTTCCATCCACAAATTCGGTCAACATATTGGAACTTACACCTTTTTTAAAAGCCTCTTCTCTTAGACTCGCTGGCGTTGCCTGCCTATCAAGAGGATTATTCTTACCTTTCCCAGCGGCGATGACCTCGAATTCCAGAGCGGCAGCAAAATCATATAACTCCTTAATTGCGCTCGGCTCATCCCCCGCTCCTACTGTATAAATCACTCCAGCACGCCTTGCCAAATCAGCCAACAAACATCCCACAGTGACGTCAGCTTCTATATTCATCATGACAATGTCTTTGCCCTGCTTTATACTCTCAAAAGCTATTTCTGCACCAACCTCAGGAATACCAGTAGCCTCCACTACCACGTTAAGGCGAGAAAGAGAAGGAATGATTTTTGCCTGTCTGGTGACTACTCTTAGGTTATTCTCTAATGCGAGGTCACATCGGGAAGGATCTTCCGAACAGAGTATCTTTTTTGGGGGTATCCCTGTTTCTTGAAAGATCCCAATTGCCTTTTCCACTTCTAGCTCAGCCAAAGCCACCACTCTCATTCCCTTCATTTGATTAAGGAGCACTGTAAGTCCTGCCCCCATTTTTCCCACCCCCACAATTCCAATTCTGATTGGTCGATTCTCCTTTTCCAACACGCTCAGTTTATGAGGTAAATTAAGCATCTTCTTTTTCCTTAATCAGGCTATTTTCTTCTCATTCATTTGGTGCTTCCCTTTCCCACTTCCACTTATAGACCGACATAAATTGACTACAATACTCAGAGACTGCTCTTTCGATGGCAATCTGACGATATTCAAATACATCACTTGTCAAATGAGTCTTCCTGGTCATAAACGGGGCACTACATCTCACCCTAATTTGGGTGTCTCACTTATCACTCTATCACACACCAAAGAATTTAGATACCTCAATTATAAGTCTGAAGCTTTCACTGTCAAGGATATCTCGGGACTCTTCCCCTTCGTCGCTGTATATCGACTTTGGATTGTTTCTGC
>JBHIAL010000105.1:0-5005 GCA_046758525.1 bacterium | reverse complement strand
CATGAAGGATGGAAGAGAGGTAACTGAGGTTTTGGAAAGGCTTCCTCCCCAGAATTTAGAAGCAGAGAGGTCGGTACTGGGAGCGATGCTTCTGGAGAAAGAGACTATCCCTAAGGTTGCCCAGATAATAACAAGTTCCAGCGATTTCTACTCCGAGATCCATCGATTAATCTACGAAGGAATAATTAGTCTATTTGATAAAAATAAGCCGGTAGATCTGGTTACTCTGAGGGAAGAATTTCGTAGACGGGGCAAGTTAGAAGAGGTGGGAGGAACTGCTTATCTGGCTGAGCTGGTCAATTCGGTGCCTACAACAGCAAATGTATCTCATTATGCCTGGATTGTAAAGGAAAAACAGATCCTGAGAGAGTTACTTAAGGCGGCTGCTTCTATCAGTACCCTCTCCTACGATGCTTCGCAGGATCTAGATGTTGTATTGGATAAAGCTCAGAGTCTTGTTTTTGATATAACCCGAAAGAGAATCAAAACCCCGTTTGTCCATATAAAAGATGTTTTAACTGGAACTTTTGAGCATATTGAAGCTCTTTATGAGAAAAAAGAACATGTTACCGGAATCTCTACCGGATTCACCCAATTGGATAGATTGACCTCTGGCTTTCAGCCTTCTGATTTGATAATCATCGCCGGCCGTCCTTCCATGGGAAAAACCTCCTTTATTCTGAATATCGCCCAATACGCCGGGATCGAAGCCAATATACCCTTGATCATATTTAGCTTGGAAAGTGCTAAGGAGCAGCTGGTAGAGCGCCTGCTCTGCTCGGAAGCAAGAGTTGACAGTCAGAAATTACGTACAGGTTTTCTCTCTGAAGATGATTGGTCCAGACTTACTGATGCGGCAGGGGTATTAGCTGATGCTCCCATTTACATTGACGATACTCCCAGTATTGGTGTGTTGGAGTTAAGATCTAAAGTTCGTCAGGTAAAAGCTGAACATGATGTTAAAATGGCTGTCGTTGATTACCTTCAGTTAATGGCGGGTGACAAACGGGCTGAAAACAGACAACAGCAGATATCTGAAATATCCCGGAGTTTAAAAGCTCTGGCTAAAGAATTAGGAATAGCGGTAGTGGCTATATCTCAGCTAAGCAGATCTGTGGAGAAAAGGGGAGAGGAAGATAAGCGTCCCCGACTTTCCGATTTGCGTGAATCAGGGGCCATTGAACAGGATGCTGATCTGGTACTTTCTTTATACCGAGAATATTATTATTCGGGAAAACGTGAGAATGAGAGAGAAGCTGAGGTTAACATTAACAAGCAGCGTCGTGGGCCTACAGGTAGAGTCCCTTTGATCTTCTTGAGTGAATATACTCGCTTTGAAGATCGAGAACCCGGAGAGATAGGGTGAAGGAGTAAGTAAGATTGGCCAATATAGTAGTAGTGGGAACACAATGGGGAGATGAGGGCAAGGGCAGGGTTATCGATTCCTTAGCCAGGACTTCAGATGTGGTGGTGAGATTTCAAGGAGGCAGTAACGCCGGACATACAGTGGTAGTAAATGGAAAAAAATTTGTCTTTCATCTTGTTCCTTCTGGTGCTCTTCATCCAGGAAAAAAATGCATAATTGGCAATGGAGTAGTAGTTGACCCGGAGGATTTACTGGTCGAGATCGAAACCCTTCGATCTAAGCAGATTGAGCTAAAGGATCTTTATCTTTCCAGCAATGCTCACGTTGTCATGCCCTATCATAAGAGGATAGAGCAAATTGAGGAAGATCGAAGAGGTGAGCAAAGAATAGGAACTACCAAGAGAGGAATAGGACCTGCCTACGCTGATAAAGCAGCCAGAAGAGGCATTAGAGTGGCAGATCTTTTAGAAGAGGGGATTTTGGCTGGAAAACTGAGAATAAATCTCGATTTCTGGAAAAATTTCTACGGACTGGAGTATTCCGGGGAAGACATTCTTCATCAGTATCTAGAATATGGAAGGAAATTAAAAAGATATGCTACTGACACCTCACTTCTCGTTAATCGACTAATGCAGGAAGGGAAAAAGATTCTTTTTGAAGGGGCACAGGGGACCTTGCTAGATGTGGATCATGGAACATATCCCTTTGTAACCTCGTCCAATGCAGTAGCAGGTGGTGCTTGTACTGGCGTAGGAATAGGTCCCACTAAGATAGGAAAGGTTTTGGGAGTAGCTAAGGCCTACATTACCAGAGTAGGACAGGGTCCTTTCCCCACAGAAATACAGGGAAAGATAGGAGAGATGCTTAAGAAAGGAGGACAGGAGTACGGTGCTACTACCGGTAGGCCGAGAAGATGTGGATGGTTCGACGGAGTTATTCTCAGGTACGCGGCTAGAGTAAATGGACTTAATGAACTTATTTTAACCAAACTGGATGTTCTAGATTCATTAGATAAGATAAAAATTTGCGTCGCTTATAAATACAGAGGAAAACTACTCCAGGATTTTCCCTTTGAACTCGAGTGTTGGGAGAGATGTCAGCCTGTTTATGAGGAGATGAAGGGATGGAAGCAGGATACTTCCAGGATGAAGATGGAAAAAGATCTCCCTAAGAGGACCCGAGAGTATATAAAAAGAATCGAAGAAGTTGGAGGACTACCTATTGGTCGTCTTTCTCTAAATCCCGAAAGGAGTGAATTTTTACTACTAAGCTGATATACAGCGACCGAGAGGAAGAGTCCCGAGATATTTTCTTGACAAGAGCAATATTTGTGCTATAGTAAAAAACAGGTTCTTACTTCACAGTATGGCAGTTTCAAAAATTCCGATACTCTAAAAACCTTTTAATTCAAATTCATAAAAAACTTGTAAATCCAAGATATTCAAGGAATCTTGAATGTTGTGAGGTGCTGTGAATGTTTAATAGATTTACCGAACGAGCAAGAAGGGCGATTTTGTTAGCCAGAGAAGAGGCTAAGCGATTAGATCACGACTATCTAGGAACGGAACATATTCTTTTGGGGCTGATTCGAGAAGGAGAGGGAGTTGGAGCTACAGCTCTGCAAAATTTAGGATTAGATCTGGCTCGGGTTAGGCAGGAAGTGGAGAAAGCAGTTGGTAGAGGGGGAGGAGCACTATTTTTGGGTCAGATTCCCTTTACTCCTCGAGCTAAAAAAGTATTGGAGCTAGCAGTAGCGGAAGCGAAAAACTTGGGTCATAACTATATTGGAACAGAGCATCTTCTTCTAGGATTAATCAGAGAAGGGGAAGGAGTGGCTGCTCAGATTCTTGCCAATTCGGGAGCTAATCTAGAGAAAGTGAGGGAGGAAGTGGTGAATCTGCTGGGAGGAGAGAAGGTTTCTTTCCAACGAGTAGCTCAGCCCAGTAAAACTCCTACCCTGGATAGATTCGGGCGTGACCTTACTCAACTGGCCAGAAGTGGAGAGTTAGATCCAGTAATAGGTAGAGAGAAAGAGATTGAGCGTGTAATTCAAATTCTTTCTCGCCGAACCAAGAATAATCCTGTACTGATAGGAGAAGCCGGGGTAGGAAAAACAGCTATTACTGAGGGATTGGCTCAGAAGATTGTGCAAGGATCCCTTCCAGAACCTTTGTTAGGTAAACGAGTGGTGACAATTGAACTGGGTGGGATAGTCGCCGGAACCAAGTATCGAGGAGAATTTGAGAAGAGGATGGAGAGGATATTAAATGAGATTCGAAAGGCAAAGAATATAATTCTTTTCATCGATGAGGTGCATACTTTGGTAGGGGCAGGGGCAGCCGAAGGAGCTATCGATGCCTCTAATATTCTTAAACCGGCTCTTGCCAGAGGAGAATTACAATGTATAGGAGCTACCACCTTAGATGAATATAGAAAGTATATTGAGCGAGATGAGGCTCTGGAGAGAAGATTTCAGCCGGTAATGGTGAACGAGCCCACAGTCAAAGAAACTATAGAGATTCTTAAGGGTCTTAGAGGCAAATATGAGGCTTTTCATCGAGTCAAAATAACCAACGAGGCTCTGATAGCGGCAGTTAAACTTTCCTATAGATATATTCAGGGTAGATGTCTCCCCGATAAAGCCATTGATGTGATGGATGAGGCTGCTGCCAGAATAAGACTACAAAGCAGTACCCGTCCTAAGGAGCTTAAGAAAATTGAGGCAGAATTAGAGCAGCTTCAGAAAGAAAAGGAAGCTGCGGTTAAAGCACAGGAGTTTGAAAAAGCGGCAAATCTGAGGGATAAAGAAAAGAATTTGAAACAGTCCTTAAATAAGGAAAGGTCTCAATGGGAGGTGGATAAGGGTAAGAAAGGGGAGAAGGAGAAGGTAACAGAAAGGGATGCTGCTTACATTGTTTCTAGCTGGACCAATATTCCTCTGCGTGACTTGACTGAAACTGAATCTAAAAGACTTCTCCGCATGGAAGAGACTTTGCATAAGAGAATGGTAGGACAGGAAGAGGCTATAAGGGCAGTATCTCAGTCTATTCGAAGAGCTCAGGCCGGAGTGAAGAATATTAAGCGACCCATTGGTGTCTTTATGTTCTTAGGTCCCACCGGGGTAGGCAAGACGGAATTGGCCAGGAGTTTAGCTGAGTTTCTCTTTGGAGACGAGGATGCCCTGATCCGTCTTGATATGTCTGAATACATGGAGAAGTTCAGCGTGAGTCGTCTTACGGGTGCTCCTCCCGGGTATGTGGGATACGAAGAAGGAGGGGAATTAACAGAAAAAGTGAGACGGCGTCCCTATTCAGCAATTCTCCTCGATGAGATAGAAAAGGCTCATCCTGACGTGTTTAATATTCTCCTTCAGATAATGGATGATGGAAGGCTATCTGACAATCTGGGCCATACAGTAGACTTTCGCAATACTGTTTTGATTATGACTTCTAATTTGGGGGCCGATCAGATTACCAGTGGATCTAGCCTCGGATTTCAGACGAAGAAGGAAGGTGGGATGTCTTACGAGGAGATGAAGACTAGGGTTACCTCCGAGTTAAAACGTAGTTTCCGACCCGAATTTCTAAACAGATTAGATGAGGTAATTGTCTTCCATGCTTTAACTAAAGATGAGATTAA
>JBHIAL010000104.1:0-5023 GCA_046758525.1 bacterium | reverse complement strand
AACATAATCATACCATCCAGGTAAGGCAGTTGATTACCTTCCTTATCCACCTTCCAATAATGAGGATTTCTCTGGAAGATAATTCGGTCATCCGGTAGGTATTCCTTCATCATAAAGGGTCCGGTCCCGATGATCTTGTGGGGTGGTGTATCCACACCCCAGGTAGTCATATAGGTACCTTTCTTCACCGCATTCTCCAGAATGTGTTTGGGCATAATGGCTGTTCCTAAGTGCCTTAGCAGGGGTGCATAGAGAACGGGTAAGGTAAATCTTACCGTGTAGTCATCCACTTTTTCTACCTTCATTTTCTTTCCCTCAATGGTTAGAAGATCCCGCATACCAGTAGCAATATCCTCGTTATAAATGATATCGTTGTAGGTGAAGACAACATCATCTGCCGTAAAAGGCTCACCATCAAACCAGGTTACACCCCTACGCAGGTGAAAGGTCCAAACCAGCCCGTCTTCACTAAATTCCCAGGACTCTGCCAGGGCGGGCTCCACCTCAGTAGTTACCCCATTGGTCTCGGTCAATCCGGTGAACAAGAAACTTAAAGGGGTGGAAGAAGAGGTCTCCTGAGAAATGGGAAGATTAAAAGTCTTAGGACCGCTGCCAAAGACCGACCAGACCAGGGTACCTCCATATTTTCCCACCTTTCCCTCCATAACCTTGGGATTCTCAACCCTGGCCGAAGAAAGATTAGGACCAGCAAGTAAAATACTGATCCCCGCTATTAAGTTTATCATCTTTTTCATTGATTTTTACCTCCTTTGCTTGAATTTGTTTTATGGCCTTCTCTTTTCCTCAAATGACAGGCTACCCAATGCTGTTCTCCTAAATCCTCCAGCGCAGGGGTTTTTTGCTGGCAAATGGGTTCTGCATATGGGCAGCGTGGATGAAAATAGCAGCCTGAGGGAGGATTTACAGGACTGGGCATCTCACCTTTGAGAACTATCCTCTTTTGCTTGACCGTAGGGTCTGGTATGGGCACTGCCGACAGCAAGGCCTCAGTATAGGGATGCTGGGGTGATGTGTATACTCTATCCCTGGTGGCAAGTTCCACTATTTTACCCAGATACATTACGGCCACTCGATGAGCTATATGTCGCACCACGCTTAAGTCATGGGCTATAAATAAATAAGAAAGTCCAAATCTTCTCTGTAGATCCTTTAGTAGGTTTATGATCTGTGCTTGAATGGAAACATCTAAAGCCGATACTGGCTCATCACAAACTATCAACCTGGGATCAACAGCTAGAGCCCTGGCTATTCCTATGCGTTGTCTCTCCCCCCCACTAAATTCATGGGGATATCTTCTCAGGTAGTGTGCTGATAGCCCCACTATCTCCAATAATTTTACTAATTTTTCTTTTTTCTCAGACCCTCTGGCCAGGTGGTGAATGAGTATAGCCTCGCCCACAATCTCTTCCACACTCATACGGGGATTCAAGGAAGCGTGAGGGTCCTGAAAGATGATTTGCAGGCGCTGACGCAGCTTACGGAGTTCTTTTCTGTCCAGCTTAAAAATATCACGTCCCTCAAATAGAACCTGGCCATCAGTTATTGAGGAGAGCCTTAAGATTGCCCTTGCCACGGTAGTCTTTCCCGAACCACTTTCACCCACCAATCCTAAGGTTTCCATAGGCTTAATAGAGAAGCTTACCCCATCCACCGCCCGGGTCTCTTCCACAATGCGAGACAGAAATCCTCCTCTCAGAGGAAAGTATTTCTTGAGATTCCTCACCTCCATCAGATTCTCATTGGTTTCAACCATCTCTAGTCTATCCCTTCTGAATCATAGAGCCAGCACCGCGCCCAATGATTCTTTTCTACTTCTAAGATCCGGGGAGGTTTGACTTTACACACGTCCATCATTTTTTTGCATCGAGGATGGAACCGACAGCCATCAGGCAAATTCAATGCTGTAGGAACGACTCCTTTTATGACCTTTAACTCTTCACTCACATCGTCCAGTCTGGGGGCCGATTCGAGCAGTCCCATCATGTAAGGATGCCTCGGACGCTTAAAGATAGAGATTACATCTGCATATTCCACAGTCTTTCCCGCATAGACCAGAACTACTCTGTCCGACACTTCCGCTATGACTCCCAGGTTGTGAGTAATTAGAAGAAGAGCCATCCCCAACTCTTTTTTGAATCTCTCCATTAACTCCATTATTTGGGCCTGAATAGTCACATCCAAAGCAGTGGTGGGCTCATCAGCGATTAAGAGATCAGGATTACAGGATAAAGACATAGCTATCATTGCCCTCTGACGCATCCCTCCGCTCAACTGGTGAGGATATTGATGAGCTCTTCGCTCCGGAGAAGGCATACCCACCCTCTCTAACATCTCTATCACCCGGAATTGGGCTTCTCGCTTATCCACTTTCTGATGAAGAATAATGGCCTCGGCTATTTGATCTCCGATGGTAAATAGAGGATTAAGCGAAGTCATCGGTTCCTGAAAAACCATGGCTATTTCGTTGCCTCTTACTTTTCGCATTTCAGGCTCGCTTTTCTCCCTGAGGTTCTCACCTTTGAAATAGATTTCACCCTCGATTATCCGTCCCGGCGGCTCAGAAATGAGTCGCATGATAGAAAGAGCGGATACACTTTTGCCGCACCCTGATTCGCCTATCATGCCCAGAGTCTCCCCCTTTTTTATGTCGAAACTTATACCGTCAACAGCTCGAACTACTCCCTCATCAGTGTAAAAATAGGTCTTAAGGTTCTTCACTTCAAGAAGATCTGGGGACTTTTCCCCTCCGTCGCTGTATATCAAGGATGCCTCCTTTAGTCTCAGAAAAAAGCTTAAGACTGCCCTGTGCTTGGTGTCTTTCCATAGATTTTAATGGCCTTATCAAAAAGGCTCTTCTTCTCACAGGTTTGTCCATAGCAATAGAGAAACTCCTGGTCAGTCGAATTTTGATTTTTGTCAAAGATTACTAAAGCCGGGGTGTAATTTCCGGTTTTATAATAAGAAAGAGCTAGAAGCTTGGCCACGGCAAAATCTTCCTTTTCTTGGGCATAAAGAGAAGAAAGGATCCCCATAGCTTTTTCAAACGTGCCATGCTCATAGTAGAGCTTCCCCAGCAAAAATTGAATCTGATGGACACTGGACTAGTACCTTAAGAACGTCTTCTTTCACATTCAGAATTTTCTGGAAGGCTTTATCAATCTCCTCCAGGGTAAAATGATGACTGATAAGGGGTCCTACCCTCACTTTTCCCTGGTGAATTAGCTCTATAGCGGTGGTAAAATCTTTCCTTAGGTACATTAAGCTTCCCAGAATCTCAAGTTCTCGATCCTGAACATAAGCCAAGTTAACCCCTATTTTTTCCTCCGGTACCCCCACTATGAGGATTTTTGTTCCTTTGCGGGCAATCTGAATAGCCTGGGAAACTGTTTCCTCAATACCTACACAATCATAGATAAGATCAATTCCTGCCTCGCCATAGTCTCCTTTGATAAGACTCACTAAATTCTCCCTCCTTGAATTTATGGCCCGATCAGCCCCCAAATCCCGGGCTTTCTTTAGTCTATAATCAAGCAGATCAGTTATAATCACCTCATCCGCCCCACTGATTTTAGCCATTTGCATGACCAAAAGACCTATAGGCCCGGCTCCCAGGATAACTACTCTGCCTCCTACCCTCTGTTCTGCCTTTTTCACTGCATGAACAGCTACTGCCGCAGGCTCTATCAAAGCTGCTTCATCATAAGTAATTTCTTGGGGTAGTTTTACAACTTTATCTTTGGGCACGACAATGTACTCAGCAAAGGCACCATTATAACCGACACATCCGATGACCTTTAGATTAAGACAGATATTATATCGTCCATGGAGGCAGTTGTAGCAGCGACCGCAGACTATGTTGGGTTCAACGGTTACCTTCTCCCCTTTTGATATCCCTTTGAGCCCCGAGCCAATTTCAGAGACCATCCCGGAAAACTCATGTCCTAAAACTATGGGAGGATGAACAAAGGGATGCCTACCTTTATAAGCATGAATATCAGAGCCACATATCCCGCAAACTTTTACCTGGATTAAAACCTCATCCGAGGCTACGGAAGGGATCGGTGTCTTTTCTAATTTTATCTTTTCCGCTGAGACTAATTTTGCCTGCACCATTTTCTTTTTTCACCGCTTCCAGGGCTTCATAACTATCTTCACCCGGTCCTTATCATTCAGATAAGTCTTGATAGCCTCATCCAATTGATCTAGCCGGAACCTATGAGTTACGAGTTCCTTTACCTTTATCCTACCGGTAGATAGAAGCTTTATTGATCTTTTCGTGGTGTAAGGGTTAACAAAGGAGCCCAATAGGTCCGGCTCCCAGAATGACTAGTGAATCTCCCGATTTGATCTGAGCCAAATCTATTCCATGTAAACAGCAGGAAAGCGGTTCAGTAAAAGAAGCTGACTCCAGATCTAAGTCCTCGGGAAGGTGATAGACATAGGCTTCTTTAACCCTGGCATATTCAGCAAATCCCCCATTTACTTTAATCCCAAGATTAACCAGATCAGGACACAGATGCTTTTGTCCTTTTCGACACCACTCACATTGCTCGCAGGTAGTATTGGGATCCACGGTAACCGAATCTCCTGCCCCAAAATTCCTTACCCCTTTCCCTGTCTCTTCAATTGTTCCTGCGAATTCATGGCCTATAATCACCGGGAAATCTGCCGGAAAGGTCCCTTTATAAATGTGAACGTCGGTTCCACAAACGCCACAGGTATCTACCTTTATCAAAACATCCTTTTCTCCCAGCCGAGGCACAGGCACTTCTTTCAATTCGAACTTATGCTTGCCCTTAAATACAATAGCCTTCATCCTGCCCTTTATTATATCCTCCTTCTTCATTCCAACTACATCTTTGCTTCCCCGCAGCTCTTGCATGATAATTATATGTGTTTGGCAGGGGATGTCAAAGATATATTATACTAGTTTCTGGAAAGATTACGCCCTAATGAGGAGTGGCTAACCGGTAGAAGGTACCTCGGGAGGTACGATCTATAC
>JBHIAL010000103.1:0-5030 GCA_046758525.1 bacterium | reverse complement strand
TATTTTGTCAAGTGTTTTTGTAGGACAAATAATCTTCTACCGGTTTATGAGAGACCTACATTTTAGCATTGTTAACCAGGTAAAGAAGGCTAGAATTTCCTCCTTCACGAGCCCAGACCGCATTTATGAGAAGTTATCCAGTTGCATCCTGGCAGAATTTAAGGCCTCACCCAGAGGTAAGCCAGTGAAAAAGATCGATAGCTTAACCGAGGATCAGAAAAATATTCTCAGGAGTCTAAGATGTGAGCATCTCGCTACTCGCAAGTATGTCAAACGTTTCAGCTCCTTGGAGCTAAGACGGTGGAGAGCTAGATCTAAACCAGATGAGACGTTTCATTAAAAAAACCCATTTTTTCAGGCGAAAAAATGGGTTGTCTTTCTTAAACACTGGACAGCTTCGGTAGCTCAGCCACCGCCTTAGCGGTCTGCAGCTTTGCGTCCCATTCTTTCGAATGGTTTGCCCTTTTCGGCTATCTCGCAGTTACATTAAAGATCATTTCTTATTATAATCAAAAAATGTTAATTGTCAAGTCCTCTTCCGTAATCGTGTTAATTAATATTTAAAACCGGACTATTTTTTACTGATTTAAAGTTTAAAAGCGGACTCCTTGATCTTTGCCAAAAACTGGATGTTCTATACTATCCTCCTTACAATGACGAAAAAAGGAGGATAGACCATGGCTCAGCAACTGCATAAGAGGTTCTCCACGGAACAGGTGATAATGCTCCTCGAAAAATACCTCAATGATAACGTAGGCCTGACCTACATTCGGGAAATATTAGGCATTAAAAAGACCAGATTTTTCGAGCTTCTCGGGCAGTATAGCAAGGATCCGGAGAACTTTTCCATCAGCTACAGAAGAAAAGGGGCACCCAGAAAGATAAGTCAGGAAGTGGAGAAAAATATTATTCATGAGCTCAGGATCGAAAAGAGGCTGATTGAGGATAAGGATATTGCCCTTACCTTCTATAACTACAGCTATATCAAGGATCGGTTGAAGAAGAAATACCACCAGAAAGTATCCCTTCCCACCATCATCAACCGGGCGAAAAGAAAAGGCTTCTACCAGGCAAAAAAGCAAGAAAAGAGAGCCCATGACCGAGAGGTCTCAACCCAGTACACGGAGGAGCTTATTCAGCATGATTCCTCACATCACAAGTTCTCTCCCTATGCTGACGGCAAGTGGTGTCTTATCACCAGCCTGGATGATTACAGCAGACTGCTCCTCTATGCCCGGATGGTGGTAAGAGAACTCTCCTGGCATCATATTGTAGCCCTGGAGCATGTATTTCTCACCTGGGGCATTCCCTTCCGTTACTACGTGGATAGCCACTCTATCTTCAGATTCGTCCAGGGAAGAGATAGTATGTGGAGGAAGCATTATCTAGTCACTGATGAGGCCGATACTTGAGTGGAAAATGGTCCTTGATGAGTGTAAGGTTAGTGTCACCTATGCCCTCTCTCCCCAAGCTCGAGGAAAGGTAGAGCGACCCTACCGCTGGCTGCAGGATAGGATCGTGAGAACCTGTGCCCGAGAGGGAATAAGAACGGTTGAGGAAGTAGAGAAAGTACTGGAAGACGAAGTACAAAGATACAACTACCGTCAGGTGCACAGCACTACGGGGGAGATACCCATCATCCGATTTGAAAGAGCTAAAAAGGAGAGGAACTCTCTCTTTCGAGACTTTACGGTGTCTTCTCCTTACCAGTCAGTAAAGGATATTTTCTGTCTTAGAGCAACCAGAAAAGTAGATCCTTATCATAAGGTTTCTCTGAATAATTTTAAGTTCAAAGTCCATACCGCTCCCTTAAGAAAAGAGGTTGAGCTTCGCATTGCTCCTAATCTTACGATCGGAATCGCAGAAGTGAGAATCTGGTACAAGGATACTCTTACCGATGTCTACCAGGTTAAGAACTCTGATCTTAATTTAGTGACATTTTGAAACTTAAATGGTGACATTTTAAATTTTAGCTAACAGGAAAAATTAAGGATAAATATCTCTCATTTATATCTATAGGATAAATAGTTATTTTGTCAAGTGTTTTTGTAGGACAAATAATCTTCTACCGGTTTATGAGAGACCTACATTGGTAGGGAGCTTAGTTTTTCATCTCCTCATCTTAAGAAAACCCCAGGGCATTATGGGACTTGCAGCTAATAGATAGGATCTTTCCAGTCCAGCGGCGACAACGTCTTCTTCCAGCAATCTTCCATTCTCGGGAGCGACTTGCTTTATAGACTGAACCGCTACGGCTGCAACACCGGGAGTATCCTCGATCATCTGTACCACTGACTCAGTTAACATAGCATGTAGGGCAGCTTTTATTTCTGCTATCCGAATTAGTGACCTTACCGCCACCTCAGGCTGAGTCCTGGATAGAGCCTCCACCGTCATCACTACCACCTCTGGGGTAATGTTTGGCGGCTCCAGTACGGCTAGTTTTGGAGTCTCCTTCACCAATTGCATAACGGCCAAAACGGCGAGTTCTGGATTTTCTTTGGCCAAATCCTCCAGCAGCTCCATGCCGAGTTTAGGTTCTGAGGCGAAGCTGGCAGTTATCTTTTCTATCTTTTCTTTCTCAGTTTTTGATAATTCTTGAGCCGCAGAGGTCGGGATAAAGAAATTCAAAATAAGCACGGTTGAGGTCAAAAAAAAGATTATCGTTTGGTAGACTCTTCTAACCACCATTGAGTTGCACCTCCTTTTTTTCAGGAATTGGCTAGGCTGCTCTTTTTTCTGGTCTAACCATTATGCCGATGCTTGAACTCAAAGCCGGGATAATCCAGAATAAAAGAGCATTAGCCGGGATTTGCAGATTAAAATCCCCCAGGCTGTGGATAGCTATAGCGGTAATGCTTACCAGAAATCCTATGGTCAGTGATTGTAGATATTTATCATTGATCTCAAGCAGGGTGTGTAGTTGTTTTGATTTCCTGATAATTTCCCTCATTCTGTAGCGGGCTTTTTTTATTTACGGTCATCCTGGAGTTGCTTGGTATTATTTTGAAAATAATTCTTAAGAATGGATGAGCCAGAACTATCCTCAAGCAAAATACCGACCACATTGTCACTGAGAGTATTGTAGCTTATGGTAGGAAAGGAGAAATCCTGGCTACCTATACCTACCAGGTTGGCAGTAATAATATTTTTTCTGATTATCGGGAATGAATAGTCATAACTGGATACAGCCCAGAGGGTGTTATGATGAATCTGGTTTTCATTTATTCTCGGTGAGGAAAAACCAAAGGTCATAATGCCTACATCATTTTCAGTAATCGTATTATTCACTATCCTGGGAGAAGAGGAGTCAACAAAAACTATGGCTACATCGGCGTATCTTATCTTAGCGTGTCTGACAATGGATACTGCATTTACCCCTTCAAATATGATTCCGCCCCAGCTTATTTTACTTTGCGTCTCCAGATCATAAACCAGCTCGCCCATGACCACTTCATTGTCTCTTTCTCCTTCTATCCTCAGGTTACCCTGGACGACCAGGTTACATTTGCCTCCTCCTAAGTCAGCAGGAAGGGATAGTTTAGCATCATAATCGCTGTGATCAGGCGCAAAGCTAATAGCTGTACCAGCTAGAATAACTAAGGTTATCCCCTCCGGTATGACCACATCTCCGGTAACGCGGATATTTCCGCTCCATACCTCATCCTCAACAAGAATCCCTGAGGTAGTGGGTTTCTCACCTGAAACTACCTGGGCTGTCATCCAAAGACTGAGAAGTACAATAGCAGCAATTCTCATGCAATTTCTTGCTTCCATTCCATTTTTACCTGTTTTGTGAGAGCCTCTTCCTATGCTTGGATTTCTTTGCTTTTCGATCCTCGCTTGTTTTCTCTTAAGAATTCAAACTCTATCTCCAATCCTGGCGATGAAATGTCTAGCTTGACCAGACGAAGTTTTTCCAGATCATGGGCTGCTTTTTCTAATTGGTTCCTGAGAAAATTACTTCCCAGACATCCCTCGAGAACCTTTGAACTAAGCCTTCCGGTCCCTTTTACTTTGTCAGCGAAGATTATGAGAAGCAGGTATAATCTAATCTCTTCTGAAGACAGCCTTTTCCATAAATTTTCCTCCGTTAGCTTTTTTAGTAGCTCACGTTTGTTTATTCTCATGTTTTGGATTATAAGATAAATAATTATGATTGTCAAGGACGAAGTGGGACGAAATAGGACAAATAATCTTCCTAAGGTACCAATCTCGCCGGTCACTTGCCGAATGCAACTTTGCCAATTTTTGAACCATTTGACATCCCCACTCAAATAGACTAGTATTATTATCTGAGAGGTTGGAGACGATGATAGGGGAAAGAATAAGGAGACTGAGAAAAAGATTAGGCTTAACTCAAAAAGAATTTGCTGGGCGTGTGGCTGGTAAGGTTGACTATACCTATATTGGAAAAATGGAGAGGGGAGAGCAATATCCTTCTCTCAAGATGCTGGAAAGGATAGGAAAGGCTTTTTCTGTACCCCTTAGTTATTTCTTTGAGGATGATAGTTTCTCAAAGTCTTTGGATCTTCTACCCGGGGAGGTGAAGGATCTACTTGGGGATAGAAAAAAGCAGGATTTACTGAAGATCACTCGAGGATTAAACCCACGAGATCTGGGCCTGGTTACGCAGATAATCAATATCCTCACCCAGAAAAAGCCTTTGGAGGCTTTATCGCTGGCAGAGCCTGGGCTTGACTATCTGAGGATGGAGGAGAAAAAGAAAAAGGATTTAATTAGTAAGATCGAGGCTGTTCTTCATAGCTCACCCAGGGTTTTGTCCCCGGAAGAGGATTGGCTAAGGCAGACGCTAAAAATCGCCTTAGAGGTTCTTAAAAAGTCTCCTGGTTGATCTCTAAAAAAGAGGACTTTAAAAAACAAAAAGAGGCAGAAGATTGCTCTTCTGCCTCTTAAAATTTTACTTATCCGGCTTCAGCTTAGTACTGAGGTGGTGGATAGGGTGGCGCTCCTCCTTTTTCCTTTTCTTCAGGAATGTCGGTAACCACAGCATCGGTGGTTAAAATCAA
>JBHIAL010000102.1:0-5057 GCA_046758525.1 bacterium | reverse complement strand
TTGTCAAGTTTGGCAAACTAATTGACAATACAAATTTACCATATTTCTCCTTTTTTGCCGAAATTTTTGTAAGTCTTTGATTCTTTTGACATTGTGATTTTTCCTTAACTTCTAAAAGAAAAAAATTAAAGAGGGCAAAAAGAGAAAGCGCTATCCTACCTTGTTCTTTGTATACCCGTCGTATTTCTTTTATAATTTCCTGCTTCATATCTTTTTTCATATTACCTCCCAGCGCCAACTTCCAATTATCATTTTAATCCCCTTATTAAACTTTCTAAAGCATCAACAAAATCTATTGCATTTTTGTAAATCTTCTCAGCATCCTTTTGAGCAATAACAGCATCAGCTTTATATTGGGCGGTATTTCTTTTGGACTTTGTCGCCCACATTCTATTAACATATTTTTCATCAAGCCTCTTGGCAGACTTAATTTTTTCTATATCTTCTGACTCTATAGCTTTTTCTTTTAAAACAAAATGATATTCCAAGCCCTCGATAAGACTCTCATGACTTTCAGCTTTTATTCCAATTATTGCCAGTGCTGCAGTCGCTGCGTGAAACATCGCATAATATCCACAACTTATAACCCAATCATACCCAATATAATCCTCACTTACCTTTAATCTTTTTTTAGTTTCTTTACTACCCGAAGCTTCCATCAACAAAGAGGCAGTCTCGATATTATGTCTTGCTTTATCCACATAGTATGCAACAAGGACTGTAATAGTTGGGTCCACCCTTAATTCACCATTCTCAAAATAACCCTTTACTTTTATTTTTAACATTTCTTTCTTTAAATTGCTCATTTTATCACCTCAAATACTAATTCCCAAAATTTTTCAGCACCAAACAATATTATCTTATTTTTAAAAATTTCCTTTCCAACATTTTGTCCCTTTTCGCTCAGCATCGTTAAGAGATTTGTTGGCTCAGAAACTATAGGATTTATTTCGACTCCAAACCCTTTTGACAATCCGACACACTCCATGTCAATAGCTTCATCATATTTCTTTTTTGAAGGTACAATAATAAAAAGATCTATATCACTTTTTTTAAAATCGGTACCTTTAGCTAGAGAGCCAAATAGTACGACAGAAAGTAGATTAAAGTCTGTCTTTTTGGGCAACACTGATAGAAGCTTTCCAACTACAAAGAAAATTTTATCCCTTTTTTTTAAAAAATCATCAGCGATTTGGTTTGATATCTTAACAAAACTTGTTTTTACTTCTGGGTTTTTATAGTTGGGTCTGCAATATTTTCGATTTGAACGTTGCTCGATAACTAAAATATCTTTATTTTTCAATTCTTCAATTTGTCTGTGCACATAACTGTAAGAAATACCGATTTTATGAGCTATTTCATTTATTGTGAACTGAGCATATAAATTATCATAGAATAGTCTTAATATTTTCTCTATCATCCAACACCTCCATTATCACTAATGGTGATAATATTATCACTAATGGTGATAATTGTCAATATTTAATTTTTGGGGCGAAAAAGAAAAAATCTGATTCGCCTTCAGCGGATAGCAAGACCTTTAGTGCAGCGAAGCCGAGCGACAGCGAGGCTGACTGGTGCATATACCACCAACGTAGCCCGCCCCAGCGGGCGATGCATTAAGTTCAGTGGTTTAGAAGAACGGATTAGCTAGTTCCATATTAAAAGCTGCAAAAAAGAGCGGTTTAATTAATTTGTAGAGAACAATCCAGGGTCATCCGTAGGTCTTCAGGTAAGCGTAGGGCATCTTATCTTTTCCTTAGCTTTCTTAAGGTCCATCAAAAGGATCTCGGGAACCCTAATCTTTCCCATCAATACCTTGTCCTTAGCCTCCCCATGGCAATCTGAACCGCCAGTGATAAGAAGGTGGTGCTTTTGAGCTATCCTTTGGTAATGCGTTACTATCTGAGGATTGTGGGCACCGTGATAGACTTCTATCCCCTTAAGACCCGCTCTTATTAGGCCGGGAATGAGATCATCTCTGCGAGAAAGAAAGGGGTGAGCAAGAACGGGGACGGCTTCCGCTTTTAATAGCAGCTCAATGATGTTTAAAGGAGATACTTTCATTTTCTGCACATAGGCGGGCTTGCCTGGATTTAGCCATTGTTCAAAGGCATCTCCTATAGACCTCACATAACCCTTTTCCACCATCAAACGAGCAATATGAAGACGACTGATTACGCCGTGAGGAGCTAGCTTTCTCACCTCTCTATAATCAACCCTCATTCCCAGGTCGTCCAGTCTCTTGAGTAGTTTCTGATTTCGATTTGCCCGAGCAGCCTGAAATCCTTCCAGCTGCCGTAAAAAATCCTCCTTTTTCCAATTTAGGAAGTAGCCAAGAATATGAATCTCATCTTCACCAACGTCGGTACTCATCTCCACTCCCGGTACCACTTCTATTCCGAGCCTTTTACCTGCGGCTAGGGCTCTATCCAGTCCAGCAACACTATCATGATCGGTTATGGAAATAGCCGTCAGTCCCAGCTTCTTTGCCTGGAGTACCGCTTCTTCCGGAGTATAAGTACCATCTGAAAATACAGTATGAATGTGTAAATCTATCCTTGGCAAAGTCCTCAACCTATTCTTTCATAATCTCAAGGCGCATGTTTAGATTTCTAGCTGAATGAGTTAAACTACCCACTGAGATTAAATCTACTCCACTCTTAGCCACATCGGCTACATTTTCCAGATTTATTCCTCCGGAAGCTTCAATTATTATCTCTTTATTTTTTTGGCGAATCAGATTCACTGCTTTTTTTATCTCTTCCAGTCTCATATTATCAAGCATTATTGCCTCTACCCCTATCTCCACAGCCTCTTTGGCCTGCGATAAGTCATTTACCTCCACCTCTATCTTCCAAAAAGGAGGAATTGCTTGACGGACCCTCTCTACGGCCTTCTTCAGCCTTCCGCATATTTGAATATGGTTATCCTTAATCAATATCCCGCTGTCAAGGCCAAAGCGGTGACTTACCCCACCTCCTGTTCTCACCGCATACTTTTCCAGAATTCGCAGATTCGGAGTTGTTTTCCGGGTGTCAAGGATCTTTACTCTGAAAGGGCTGGTTAAATCAACATATCCTTTAGTTAAAGTAGCAATTCCTGAAAGTCGACCCAGAAAATTCAAAGCCACCCTTTCCCCTTTAAGAATGGCCAAAACACTGGTCTGGAGAATAAGTATAGGAAGCCCTCCTTTTAGCGAATCTTTATCCCTTAATTCGCTAATAAACTCAACTTTCTGACCGGAAGTCAGCCTGAAGACCTCTTTAGCCACCTCTATTCCTGCCAGAATTCCTTCCTCTTCCGCTATTATACAAGCCTTCCCCCTCAAAGAAGATGGGGCTATGGCCTGACTAGTAATATCACCCCTTCCTATATCCTCGCTCAGAGCACTCTGGATAATGGGTCTGATAAGAGAAAGGTCCAACATTTTTACCTTTCCAAATTCCCGGTTTTTGTCCTAAGTTCCCACCTTTAAGGGGTTAATTATTCCTTTGAGGGTGGCAATAGCCGAAAGAACAGCTAAATAGCTCGTCTTAGGATTTATGGGGGAAGGTAGATTCTCGGTCCGGGTCTCCAATCTACCGAAGTCTCCCTCTACCACGATGTGATGGATATTTCGGTTCAAGGTGGGGTCTACTACTACTCTGACCCTGGTTTTTTCCAGTCCTACTCCGGCGAAGGCCAAGCTTGCCGCTACATTAATATTCTGAGGAAAGCCTTTTACCGCTTCCCGACAGCTACCCTCAAAAAGTACCGTTTTTTCCTTAATTTCACTCAGTTTGATTCCTTTTTCGGCTAGATAAGGAGCACCCTGGAGCCCAGAAGGAGGTTTATAAGTAGTTAGAGTCACTGAATCTATCCCATTTTCTTTTGCTCCCTTTATCGCATCCAAGCCAGCAATTGCTCCAGAGGGAAAATAGATTCGGCATCCTTTGGCTTTGGCTTTTTCAAAAAGATCTAGCCTATCTACTAACCCTCCCACGCTCATCACCATGATGTCCTTGCCTCGGTTTATAACTTTTTCGACCAACTCAGCTGCTATCTTCGCCGAAGCTGCTTCTATCACCAGATCCGAGGCCTCTATCACCCCATCTAGAGTGGTTAAATCCGGTTTTTGATTCAGAGATTCAACTAGCTTACGAGTCTTTACTTCATTTCTGTCACATACAGCTACTAGCTTCATCTCCGGCATTCTTTTATCAATGGCCTTGGCAATAGCACCACCAATAGCGCCACACCCTATTAAGCCTACTTTTATCATCATCCATACCAGATTAAATCTCTCTATACTATACCAGGCAAAGAAAATGTCAAGCACGGTCAGGCTGAGAGAGTCTTGAGAGGTCTAGCTCTATTTTGGGTGAGATGATAAGTGAGCTGAGATGATAAGTGAGCCAGGATTTATCTTTATTTAAGTGCATTTAGCCTTGCTACAACAATTTTATGTACTATAATAGATTCAGGGAAAAATCCCTCATATCAAGAAGTAAATTATGGAAAAAGCTGCCGGATTCACGGTTATAGAACTTCTCATTGCCATAGCCATTATTAGTATAATTGCCGTTATCGCTGTGCCCAACCTAATGTCTGCTAATATCCGGGCTAAAGTCAGTGGGGCAAAAGCGGATATGGGCAGCATCGCCATTGCTCTAGAGGATTATAAAGTAGACTACAGGGAGTATCCCAAGGATCCTCGGTTTTCGAGAAGCAGTAGCTATGCTTTAGATATAATTGCCGAGTCGAACCAAGACTTTGATGGAGAAAACGGCACCGATGATGGGAACGACGCTATTGGATTGGGATATCTGGTGTATCCTGAAGCAGACTTTGAACCTAGGTATCTAAAGAGAATTGCTGGAGATCCATTTAATAATAACGGGGAGGAAGATTGGGATGGAAGTTCCGGAGACCATAATCATCATTATTTATATTATACCGGAAAATGGGATTCAGTGAGTGGAACATCCGTTGAGTGCGCCGCCGGTGATTCTCCACAATATTGGGCCCTGGTAAGCTGGGGACCGGACAAAGATAAAGACATCACCAGTTATGTT
>JBHIAL010000101.1:0-5084 GCA_046758525.1 bacterium | reverse complement strand
CCTCACCATGGGTGTAGGATCTATAGCCGGATGAGGCCTCGATGGCATGACCAATAGTGTGGCCGAAGTTTAAGATTTGCCGCCTTCCTTTAAGTTCCCTTTCGTCAGTTTCAACTACCTTAGCCTTAATCTCGACCGATCGCCTTACAGCAAAGTCAATCACCTCCAGGTTCAGAGTCTTTATTCTCTCCAGATTTTTTTCCAGCCAGTCAAAAAACTCGGCATCCTTGATCATGCCATGTTTTACAACTTCAGCCAGCCCCTCTTTAACCTGCTGCCGGCTCAGCGTCTTTAAAACCGTAAGATCCGTATAGACAAATCTTGGTTGATAAAAAGATCCCACCAGATTCTTGCCCTGAGGTAGATCTACTCCCACTTTTCCCCCTATGCTAGAATCGACCTGGGCCAACAAAGTGGTAGGAAGAAGAACAAAATCTACTCCCCGTAGATACGTAGAAGCAACGAATCCGGCCAAATCGCCTATCACACCTCCACCCATACCCATAATAGTAGAATCCCGATCTAGCTTAGATTCAACGCAACTTTCATACAATTTTATAGCTTGAGATAAGGATTTGTATATCTCACCTGGAGGAACTTTAGCCAAAGAGACACAAAACCCAGCCTGTTGAAGACTGGTCCTAACTTTTTCGCCATAGAACTCATATACGTGATCGTCGCTAACCAGCAAAACCCTCTTTCCCAAGTGAAAATCTGTGGCTACCCTCCCCACTCTGGCTAAATCCTCTCCTACATACACAGGATAGCTCCGCTGCCCCAGATTAACCTTAATTATTTCCACTTTTTTTCCTTAAAAAATCGACTATCCTCTCTACTGCCTCACTGGTGGTCAATTTAGAGGTATCTACCTCAAAATCCGCTTTTTCATAAAAAGATCTGCGTTGACTCAGAAGATCCTCAACTGCGCTTTCCCGGTTTTTTGATTTCAAAAGGGGACGATTTTGACTCTTTGATGTTCGCTTCAGGATCACCTTTGGATTTGCTGAAAGACAAATTATCACCCCTTTCCTTTTGAGAGCGGCTAGATTCTCCTTCTTTAAAATAGCCCCCCCGCCCGTAGAAATAACACACCTGTCCAAGCTAGAGACTTCTTTAATTATTTTAGTCTCGACCCTGCGGAAATAGTCCTCCCCTTTTTCCTGAAAAATCCGGTAAATTTTAGCCTTTTCACGGTTTTCGATAAGCTCATCCGTATCCAGATAAGACATCTTTAGTCTCTCAGCCAACTTCTTACCTACCAGGGTCTTACCTGTCCCCATAAACCCGGTCAATATAATGTTCACCTTCCCCCAGCCTATTTTCCTCTCACGTAATCCATATAATTCAAATAATTCTTCTTTGCCTCTTCTAGGCTGTCGCCGCCAAATTTTTCTCGCATGGCTCCAGCAATCTCAAAAGCAACTACTGCCTCTCCGATAATAGAGGCCGCCGGAACAGCGCACACGTCAGCTCTCTCCTTTATGGCCTTCACCTCTTTCTTGCTCACCAGGTCAACCGACTTAAGGGGTTGGGCTATGGTGGAGATGGGTTTCATGGCAGCCCGTAAAACGATGGGCTCACCGTTACTCATTCCTCCCTCAATACCTCCGGCACGGTTTGTTTTCCGGTAAAATTGATGGTTAGTTTGGTCGTAGAATATCTCATCCTGAAACTGAGAGCCAAATCGCTCTGCCGCCGCAAAACCTAACCCAATCTCTACCCCTACAATAGCCTGGATACTCATCAATGCGCGAGCTAGTCGGGCATCCAATTTAAGGTCCCACTGAATGTGGCTACCCAACCCCACCGGTAAGTTGGTGACCATAATCTCAAAAACTCCTCCTAGACTATCCCCTTCTTTTGCGGCAAGATCAATCAAAGCAACTATCTCCTCTTCCGCTGCTTTGCTGAGGCAACGCAGGGGAGAGCTTTCTATCAACTGATAATTATCGGCGGCAGGTTCCCACTCTGGGGTGTCCTTCACCGTACCGATCTGGATCACTCGGCTGTGGATGGAAAGGTCAAATTCGGCCAGAAACTTTTTACAGATTGCCCCTACGGCTACCCGAGCCGCCGTTTCCCGGGCACTGGCTCGCTCTAGAACATCTCTTACATCATCAAGATTGTATTTAATTACCCCGGCCAAATCTGCATGGCCCGGTCGTGGCCGGGTGAGAATTTGAATGCTCTCCGAGTTCATATCACTATCCTCAACTGCCATCACCCTTTGCCAGTTCTTCCAATCCAGATTTTTGATCATTAAGGCAATAGGGCTACCCAGGGTTTTCCCTCCACGAATTCCGGAGAGGATCTCTACTTTATCCTTCTCAATCTGCATCCTCTTTCCGCGACCATAACCAACCTGCCGACGCTTTAACTCCCTATCAATCTCCTTACTCGATAGCCTCAGTCCTGCTGGTATTCCCTCCAGGATGACCATCAAGCCCTTACCATGCGACTCACCCGCTGTTAGATATCGGAGCATCAACTTCCCCCCTCAACCCTTAACTTTGTGTTTGTTAAATTCTCCTATTAATACATTTCTCATTTCATCAATGGGTGCCTTTCGCCCTGTCCAGATCTTGAAGGAAAGGGCCCCTTGATAAACAAGCATACCGATCCCCCCCAAAGAGGCTAAATTTCTCTTCTCAGCCTCTTTCAAAAGCTCAGTTTTTCGATGGTAGACAACATCGTAGACAAAGATATTTGGTGGGAAAAGATCAGGATTGATCAGGAGAGGATCACCGGGATGCATGCCCACGGAAGTGGCATTAACAAAAAGACCTACCTTATCCATTATCCCGGGTGAATTCCTCTGGTTGAAATCTATAAGTGAAAACTTACATTCATCTTTGACATTCTCTTTTAGTCTTTCCAGTAAAATCTTAGCCTTCTCCGGTGTCCGGTTGGTAAGGATTATACTCCTTACCCCCGCCTTAACCAAAGCGAAAGAGATGGCACAGGCAGCACCTCCTGCCCCTATCACAAAGGCGTGTTTCCCTTGGGGATCGAATTCTCCTTTCCGTCTTAACGATTCAAGAAAGCCCTCTCCATCTGTATTATATCCGATGAGTCTTCCATCCTTGTGAAGAATAGTGTTCACCGCTCTCATCATCCTGGCCTGATGATCTACCTCATCCAGATAATCCAGAACTCTCCTTTTATGGGGGATGGTAACGTTCACCCCCACCAGGTTTAATGATTTTATTGCCTTAACTGCACTCTCTAGGCCCTCCGGCTTCACCGCAAAAGGAAGATAGACAAAATCAAGTCCCAGTTTAACAAATGCAGCATTATGAAAAACCGGAGAGAGGGAATGAACTATGGGATAGCCAAATATTCCCACTATTTTTGTCCGGCTATTAATTCTCATTGATTTCACAACACCAATAGCTTCTTCATCCTCTCATTCATAGAAGCTGACCGTAATTTTATCACATCTCATTGAGGTGTCAATTAAAGAGTCCAGAGAAAGAATTTGATAAATTAAAACAATTCTGATATATTGATGGTGAATTGGCTTGAGCTTAATAGGAGATTGAAGTGAGGGTCAGGATTGGATTTATCGGTACAGGTAGAATTGCCAACCGCCATATGGAAAAACTCTGTAAGATAAAGGATGTTGCACTCGTGAGTGTCTGCGATGTAGAAAAAAAAGAAGCGGAAAAGATGACCAAAATCTGGGGAGGCAAATTTTATACCGACTACCGGCAAATGCTGAATAAGGAAAGTCTTGATGCGGCATATATCTGCCTGCCTCCCTTTGCCCATACCGACCAGGAGATTTTGGCGGCAGAGAAGGGAATAAATCTATTTGTGGAAAAGCCCCTTGCTCTGGATCTAAAAAAAGCCTGTCAGATTAGTAAAATTATTGAAGAAAGCGGAGTTATCTCCAGTGTGGGATACCTCTACCGGTATTCCGACATCGTAAATAGAGCCAAGGAAGAGGTGAGTCAGGGAAAAATTGCTCTCATTCTGGGCCATTATCTTTGTCCCATGCCCTCCATTCGATGGTGGAGAAATAAAAATGAATCAGGGGGCCAAATTGTGGAACAAACTACCCATATCTTTGACCTGGCAAGATATCTCGTGGGAGAGGTAGATACCATCTATGGCCAAAGATCCCGAGGTCTGATGGAGGATGTGAAAAATTATAGTCTGGATGATGCCTCCTGTATAAATCTTTACTTCCAAAGTGGGGCTGTAGGCAGCATCTCCTCTGCCTGCACTCTTAAGAGGGGTCGTGATTGGGGAATAAACCTCATCGGTAAAGGTTTCAGAATTGACCTTCTCCTCTCCTCCCATCTTTTAATAATCAGCAACGGAAAGAGGAAAGAAATAAAAATGCAAACTGATCCCTATCAGGCAGAAGACGAGGCTTTTATTGAAGCTGTGAAAAAGGATAGGCCTGAAATAATCAGGTCACCTTACTCCGATGCCCTGAAGACCCTGAAACTTACCCTGGCTGCTGATTCCTCTTTAGAAAAAGGGAAGATAATTACCCTATCCAACTTCAAATAATATCATAGCAGCGACACTATCCACCTTCTGGACTTGACTCTTCACAGACACTCCTGTCATATATGATAATTGGTTCTTTTTAGCTTTCTTTAGAAGGAAGGTAAAAAGGAGGAATTCATGTTAAAAAAGATAGAGTGTATAATTCAACCCTTTAAGCTGGAGGAGGTAAAGGAGGCTTTAAAGAAAATCGCTGTAGAGGGAATGACGCTAACCGAGGTGAAAGGGTGTGGAAGACAAAGAGGATACACCGAGGAGTATGCTCCTGATGCGCCCATACGCCTTCTACCCAAGGTAAAGCTGGAGATAGTCACCGAAGAGGAGAAGGTGGAGGAGATGATCAACACTATCCAGTCCCTGGCTAAAACTAACAAAATAGGAGCAGGCAAGATCTTTGTCATCCCGGTTGAGGACGTTATAAGGATAAGAACCAAGGAAAGGGGGAGAATTGCCATTGAGTGAGGAAAAGAGAAAACCAAATCCCTGGCAGCATGCTCTTCAGCAACTGGATGAGGTTTCGGAGAGGATAAGTCTTGAACCCTGGATCCACAAGAAACTAAGACATC
>JBHIAL010000100.1:0-5116 GCA_046758525.1 bacterium | reverse complement strand
TCCCCACCTCCTAATCTTCTTCAGTCATACTCTAGAGGAAAAATTAGCAAATGTCAACATTTTGGCACTTTCTTTTATGCTTCGAGGAGGGGCATGAATCTAAAACTTTACTTACAGGCTAGCTTTGTCTTTTATTACTCGGAGAGGGTAGTAGGGGATTAGCTTTTCTTCCATCCATTTGAGAGAATCAAGGGGTGAGAGCCTCCAGCAGGTAGGGCAGGGGGAAAGGATTTCTACCAGAGCGAATTTTTCTTGCTCGATCTGGACCGTAAAGCATTTCTTAATAGCTTTCTTTGCTTTTCTTATATTAACCGGATGGTTCACGGCTACTCTTTCAAGATAGGCCGCTCCCGGTAAGGATGAGAGTAGCTCACACACCTTTAAAGGATAGCCCGCTTCCTTAACCTCCCTCCCAAAAGGAGTGGTGGTGGTCTTCTGGCCAATCAGAGTAGTGGGGGCCATCTGTCCCCCGGTCATCCCATAGGTGGCATTATTGATGAAGATTACAGTAAAAACCTCGCCTCGGGAGGCGGCATGCACAATCTCGGCTGTTCCTATGGAAGCTAGATCCCCATCTCCTTGGTAGGTAAAGACGATCCTGTCGGGACGAACTCTTTTTATTCCGGTGGCCACCGCGGGAGCTCTTCCATGGGCTACTTCCACCATATCAAAATCAAAATAATCGTAGGCCACTACTGAACAGCCCACCGGACAGATACCGATTGTTTTTTCTCGAATCTTTAGTTCATCTATCACCTCACAAATCAGCCGATGTACTATTCCGTGACCACATCCCGGACAGTAATGCAGAGGGTTATCCCTCATAGATTTCGGTTTTCTAAATTTTATCTCACTTATCTTTTCCATCCTTCCATAACTAGATTAACCAGGTCTTCTCCAATTTTTCTGCCGGTTTCCCTGACGGCATCGCTTTCAGTCTGTACCTCTCCTACCTCGGTAGGAGTATAAGTTGTCGCTTCTTCTACTTTCTTCTCCCACAAAGGCTTCCCGTCCTTGGTGGAAATCAGAGCTACCGAGATCTCCATTTTTACCCGGTATTCTGCCAAACCCATGGATACCTCAGACAAGGTCTCTTTTAAATATTGAGTGATCTTTCCTCTTAATATCAAATCAGCCTCTTTTTCTCCTACCACCCTCAGTCTGCCGTCACGAAGAAATTGCTCAACTACCGAGTTGGTAAGGGCCTCTGCCAGTCCATATTGGAAGGTCTGATTATCGAAGGTAGGTATGGCAATTTTTGAGGCTGCACCAGGAAGCTGAGGCTCTAATTGGTAGCGACAGCCGGCTAAAACAAGAATAAATAAAACCGAAATTGTTAGCAGCTGCTTCTTGGCGGTAAATTTTTTTCGCATAAACCCTTTCCGAGATCGGGTTTGCTGAAGTTGCCGTACTTACAAGAAAACTGTCCTGAGTCTAAAACAAAGTCAAAACGTACCTATTTAGCCTTATCATATTTCACGGCAGAGCACCCCGAGAACGCTAAGAATAAAGCCTTCAGCTCTCAGCAATTAACTAACAAAAGAAAAAATAATCATCTTTCCATTTTTCTAAGGCTCAGAGCCTGCGCAAACAAGCGCAACCTAAAGGTTGCGACTACCTTGCCCTACTTTCTTGATTCATCTTTGCAGTGAACGGTTACGACTTTTTTCCCCTGGTTTTTGATCTAGCAAACAATCTCTCGTTTAGAGTCTCTAAAAGATTAATAGGTAAAGGGAAAATAATAGTTGAATTCTGTTCGCTAGCTATCTCAGATAGGGTCTGCAGGTAGCGAAGCTGGATGGCCTGAGGATACTCACCGATAACTTCTGCCGCCTGAGATAGTTTCTCCGCAGCTTGATATTCTCCCTGAGCATTAATGATCTTGGCTCTTCTTTCCCGCTCTACCTCAGCCTGCCTGGCCATAGCTCGCTTCATAGTATCGGGTACCTCAATCTCCTTTACTTCCACGACACTTACTTTAATTCCCCAAGGGTCGGTTTGTTCATCAACGATGCTCTGGAGTCTTTCATTTAGCTTTTCTCTTTGGGAAAGAAGTTCATCCAGTTCAGCCTCTCCTACAACTCCCCTTAAAGTTGTCTGGGCAATCTGAAGAGTGGCAAAACGATAGTTTTCTACCTCGACCACCGACTTGGAAGGGTCTATAATCCGGAAATAGACCACCGCGTTTACCTTCACGGGAACATTATCTTTGGTAATGACTTCCTGAGGCTGGACATCGAAGTTCATGGTTCTAAGACTTACCTTAACCATTCTATCTACAATAGGGATAAGGAAAAAAAGCCCCGGTCCCTTGGCTCCGACTAATCTACCCAATCTGAAGATAACCCCTCTTTCATATTCCGTCACCACCCTTATAGAGGCCATGAGAACAATGATCCCTATGATCACTAAAAAGATTACCAATCCCATCTTAAACCTCCTTTTTTTTCACCACTAATCTCATTCCTTCAATTTTAACTACCTCGACCTCTTCTCCTTTTTTAATCACCTCCTCCTTCGATTGAACCACGCCATTCCAGATCTCTCCATGGATCTGGATCTTACCACGGGGACTAAGACGACTCCTGGCTACCCCGGTTGTTCCAATCATACCTTCCAGTCCCGTAGCCGGCTTTTTAAACTGGGCTCTTATAGCATAAAAGACGACAAATATAAAAAGAGAACTCGTTGCTACCACCATGGTGATAATGTAAGTTAAAGAGATGGAGATATAGACAGCGGAAGGACGTATGAGCATGAGAGAGCCCAAAGTTAAAGCGACGATCCCTCCAATAGTTAAAGCTCCATAAGAAGGCACCTTAATCTCCAGAACAAAAAGAACGATGGCCAGGATGATTAACAAAAGCCCTGCTAGATTAAAGGGAAGAATTTGAAGGGAGAAGAAGGCTAGGATTAAGGAAATTGAGCCGGCGATACCAGGCAGGAATATCCCCGGGTGAAAGAATTCCAGAATAATTCCCCATATTCCTATCATAAGTAAAATATAGGCAATGTTGGGATCGGCTAAGGTTTGGAGAACTTTTTCCCGAAAGGACATCCCTATAAGACGAAGATGGGCTCCGGCAGTCTTTAAGATTATGGCAGTTTGGTCAAGATTTATTCTTCTTTCATTCAATTTCCCCAATAGATCCTGCATATCCTCGGCAATGAGGTCTATAACCCCCAGTTTCAGAGCTTCTTCATCGGTAATGGACACGCTTTCTCTTACCGCTTTCTCTGCCCACTCAACATTTCTTTTTCTTTTTTGGGCAATAGATTTAATATAGGCGGAAGCATCGTTAACTATTTTTTCTTCCATTGTTTTATTCATGCCCCCAACTCCCATGGCCACAGGATGAGCTGCTCCGATGTTGGTACCCGGGGCCATGGCGGCAACATGAGAGGCTAAGGTGATGAAGACTCCGGCCGAGGCTGCTCTGGCACCCTTAGGGGAAACATATACCACTACGGGAATCTGACTATTCATCATAGCCTTAACCATCTGACGCATTGATTTATCCAGTCCTCCCGGGGTGTCCAGTTTAACCACCAGACACTGAGCTTTTTCCTGGGAGGCAATCCTTAAGGCTTTATCAAGACGATCTGCCGCAACCGGACTTATTGGCCCTTCCAGCCGCAAAACCTGCACTACTCTTTTCTCCTCACCCATAGCAGAGTAAATAAGAAGAAAAAACAAGCAAAATAGGGTAATGGCAACAGATCCAGGGTTTCTGGTCATCAAGCCATCTCTCCCGGTATCTTTCTGGCTTCCATTAGCCATTTTATTTTATCCCATACTTTCTGGGCTACTTCTCTTTTGCTTCTTTTGGACAGAACCTCTTTTTTACCTTCGCCATCGATTAAGGTAACCACGTTCGTATCTACCTCAAAACCAGCCCCTTCTAAAGTTATATCGTTGGCCACCACCAGATCAAGATCCTTGGTCATTAATTTCTTCCTGGCCTCATTTTCCAAATCTTTAGTCTCGGCGCAAAATCCAACCAAGATCTTGTTAGCCTTTTTTTCTCCCAGCTCTTTCAAGATGTCCGGGTTTTGCACGAGCTCTACCACCAACTTTTCCCGGGATTCCTTTTTTATCTTATTCTGCCAATGCCTCGCCGGTCGATAATCGGATACCGCCGCTGCCATCAGTACTCCATCTACTTCGGGAAATTTACCCATTATGGTATCATACATCTCTTGAGCTGATTCCACTTGGTAAAGCTCAACTCCACCGGGAGGAGTGAGCGAGCTAGGCCCACTGACAAGGATTATTTTTGCTCCACGCCATCTGCCCTCCTCGGCCAAAGCATAGCCCATTTTGCCGCTGGAATAGTTACTGAAAAAGCGAACAGCATCCAATCTTTCTCTGGTGGGACCAGCGGTAACCAAAAAGGTCTTTCCCTGAAAATCATCTCTAGATTCGATTAACTCTTCCACACATTCGACAATTTTAGATGGCTCCGTCATTCGGCCCATTCCTACTTCTCCGGAGGCCAGATCTCCTTTTTCTGGCCCAATGAACCTATAACCAAAAGCCTTGAGTTTGCTTATGTTCCTTTGCAGGATGGGACTGTGATACATCCCATGGTCCATAGCCGGAGCTATAACTACAGGAGCCTCGGTAGCCAGGACGATGGTGGTGAGAATCTCGTCCGCAATTCCACTGGCGATCTTTCCTATCACATTTGCACTAGCTGGAGCAATCAAAAGCACATCGGCCAACCTGGGCAAAGAAAGATGCCTCATCTCCTTATTTTTATTAAATAACTTCAGGGTAACCTTCTGGGAGGCCAGGGTTTGGAAAGTAATAGGATGAACGAAATGGGTAGCCGATTTCGTCATAATAGGATAAACTGCCGCCCCCCTTTTTCTAAGCAGTCTTACAATTTCAGGCGCTTTATAAGCGGCGATACTCCCGCTTATTCCCAGTAAAACATTCTTTCTCTTTAAAGACGAATCCATTTTAACTGCCTAGGAAGGGGTTATCCCTTCTTTCCTTTCCTATGGTGGTATTGGGTCCATGACCTGGATAAACTACTACCTCATCGGAAAGCTTCAATATCTTGTGTTCAAGAGAATCCTTTAACTGTCTGAAATTACCTCCTGGAAGATC
>JBHIAL010000099.1:0-5117 GCA_046758525.1 bacterium | reverse complement strand
AGTCGCAGGCTTTAGCCTGCGTTTATGCGCACCCTAAAGGGTGCGGCTACCCGCTTTGCTCCTCGCAGTCAACAACATAGAACGTCCTTCACTGAATATTTACCAAGGAGAAGAGCTTGTTAAGATATATTGTGCGACGATTTTTGCATATGATACCACTACTGATCGGGATATCGCTTATCTCCTTTTTCATCATCCAATTAGCTCCCGGGGATTTTTTGACTCGGCAGGCTTTAAATCCTCAAGTTTCTGCCGAGAGGATTGCTCAAGAGCGGGCTCGCTTCGGACTGGATAAACCCATCTACCTGCAATATCTCATGTGGCTTAAGAATATTTTGCGCCTTGACTTTGGATATTCCTTTGCTTACAGGCTGCCCGTCTTTACCTTAATCAAAAGCAGGTTATACAATACCTTCATTCTCTCCCTTAGTGCCATGATCTTCACCTGGGTATTATCGATTCCTTTAGGTATTCTTTCGGCCGTCAAACAGTATTCCTGGCTTGATAAATTAATCTCCGTTTTTGCTTTTCTAGGGTTGGCTATTCCCAACTTTTTCTTCGCTCTTTTACTGCTATATATGGCTATGAAGACCGGCTGGTTTCCGGTGGGGGGGATGTACAGCATTAATTATGAATCCTTGAGTCTTGGGGCTAAGATCTGGGATCGCATTTATCACCTGATTCTACCTACCATAGTTTTGGGTACTTCGGGAATGGCTGGATTAGTGCGGCAGATGAGGGGAAACCTTTTGGATTACCTGAAGGCAGACTTCGTAATTACTGCCAGGGCCAAGGGATTGAGTGAGAGGGTGGTCATTTTAAAACATGCCGTGCGCAATGCTATCAACCCTCTGATCACCCTCTTTGGTTTTGCCCTGCCAGGGCTTCTTTCGGGCGCTGCTCTAACCGAGATTGTCATGTCCTGGCCTGGCTTGGGTAGATTGATGCTAGAGGCAGTGCTGAAGATGGATCTATATTTGGTGATGGGCAGTCTGATGATGGGTGCAGTCCTGCTGATTCTGGGTAACCTGGTGGCCGATCTTATGCTTGCCTGGGTTGATCCCCGGATTCGTTATGATTGATTTTTTCCCGGCTTAAGGGAGGATTAAATCATGGCTAAAAAAGTGTCTCGGACTGAAGATATGACTTTCTCGAAGCTCGGGTCTGTTACCAAGAGACAACTTATCTGGCGGCAACTCAAAAGGCATCAGTTAGGGATCATTGGTGGAATTATATTAATCTTACTTTACGGGTTCGCCTTTTTTGCTGAGTTCATTGCTCCTTACTCAAGTGACCTGCAGGTTCGAGGAAAAGCTTTCCATCCTCCTACACGGCTGCATTTTCTTGATGAAGAGGGCAGTTTTAGTTTACGGCCCTTTGCCTACAATTATGAATTAGTGGACAGAGTCTTCAAAGTCTACCGACCGGATCCCACTATAAAATATCCCCTTCGTTTTTTTGTCAGAGGAGAAAAATACAAGTTTCTGGGGTTAATCCCCTCCAATATTCATTTATTTGGTACGGAGGCGCCTGGCCACATTTTCCTTTTGGGGACAGATAAATTTGGGCGGGATATTTTTACCAGGCTTCTTTTTGGAGCGCGTATTTCACTTTCGGTGGGGTTAGTTGGCATCTTAATCTCCTTTAGTATAGGGGCGCTAATTGGCGGAATAGCCGGCTATTACGGAGGGGTGGTGGACAATTTTTTGATGCGGGTGGCAGAGATGATCATGGCCTTCCCGGGATTTTATTTACTTTTAGCTCTGCGCGCACTTTTGCCTACAGCGTTACCCTCGACTACGGTTTACTTATTGATCGTCTTTATCCTCAGTTTTATTGGTTGGCCCGGGTTTGCCCGGGTCATTCGAGGAATGTTTCTCTCTTTAAGAGAACAGGAGTTTAGTCTGGCAGCTAAGGCTTTAGGCAGCACTGATCTTCGTATTATTTTAAGACATATTTTACCTAACACCATGAGTTTTGTCATTGTAGCAGCTACTCTAAGTGTGCCAGGCTATATCCTGGGGGAAAGTGCTTTGAGTTTTTTGGGTTTGGGGATTCAGGAACCACAAGCTAGCTGGGGCAATATGTTACAGGCTGCTATGAACACTCGAGTTTTGGCGAGTTTCCCCTGGATTTTAGTCCCCGGCTTTTTAATCTTTATCACCATTCTGGCATTTAACTTCTTAGGGGACGCTCTCCGTGATGCCCTGGAACCCCGGATGCGAACCAGTAGACAGACCTTCACTGGTTAACGTGAAAAAGGGAAGGTGATTATTTTTGGTAGCCGCAGGCTTCAGCCTGCGCCTACCAATATTACTTCCTGAAACGCAGGATAAATCCTGCGGCTACCAATTCAAAAAAGGCTAATATTTTTGACAAAACAAATGAAAGAATAAGGGAGGTAAAAGTAAGATGAAGAAAAGATGGATTCATTGGTTGGTAATTTTGGGATTATTAGTGGGTCTGAGTGTGTTTGTCTCGTCTGTCTCTGCTGCCCCCCAAGCCGCAGCTATTTCGGAAAATCGTCCTCAGCCTCAAAGATACGTCCTGGACAACGGAATGATAGTCATTCTCCAGGAACTCCATACTGCCCCGGTAGTGGCCTGGCAGGTTTGGGTGAAAGCCGGGAGCATCACTGAAGGTGAGTACTCAGGTTCAGGGATATCTCATTATGTTGAACACATGCTATTTAAGGGAACCAAAAAAAGAGGGGTGGGAGAAATTTATCAAGAGATAAGAGGCCTGGGAGGGCAAATTGGTGGCTATACCTTCTTCGATCGCACTGTTTTCCATTTGGTTGTTCCCGGTGATCATTTTGTTACTGCTCTTGATGTTCTGGCTGATGCGTTAATGAACTCAGCTTTTGACCCGGAGGAGTTAAAGAAGGAAAGAGAGGTGATACTTCGGGAAATTGATATGGGTGAGGATGATCCTGATCGTTTCTTGGCTCGTCTTTTCTGGTCTACTGTCTACCGCGAACATCCCTATCGCTATCCGGTTATTGGATACCGAACTCTCTTTGAACGATTAACCAGGGAAGATCTCTTAGACTATTACCATAGGATGTACCGCCCTAATAATATGATACTGGTAGGAGTGGGAGATTTTGATTCTCAAATAGCTCTTACCCATATTAAGCAAGCTTTTGCTAACTTTAAGCGAGGATCGCTGCCACCAGTGTACATTCCGGCTGAACCTGATCAACTGGGGCCAAGGAGAGTGGAAAATGAATTTGAAGTTAAACAGATTTACCTACTGATGGGATTTCGTACGGTGAGCATTCAGAGTAAAGATATGTATCCCCTGGATGTTCTGGCTATCATTTTAGGGCAAGGCCGGAGTTCCCGATTGTTTAAAAAAATTAGAGAAGAAAAGGGACTGGTCAATGCCATATCTTCCTGGTCCTATACTCCCAGGTACACGGGTATCTTTGGGATAAGAGCGACTTTGGATGAGGTAAATAAAGACCGTGCTATTGAGGAAATCTTAAAAGAACTAGACCAATTCAAAGTGGAGTTAGTGAGTGAAGAGGAGTTAGAAAAGGCCAAAAGACAGGTGGTAAGTGAGCACATATTCTCCCAGGAGACCATGGAAGATAGGGCCAGAGATCTCGCCTCCAGTGAGCTGGTGGTTGGAGATCTTAATTTTTCTAAAAACTACGTCGAGCAAATCCAGAAGGTGGACCGGGAAGACATTAGACGTGTGGCTAATAAATATTTTCGTCGGGATAATCTTACCATAACTTTTCTCAAGCCAGTGGTTGAAAAAGTGGCCGCCAGGCCAAAGATTTCGGTAAAAAAACCGCCGCTCATCAATGAATACGAGCTTCCCAATGGCATGACTCTTCTGGTGCGTGAAAATCATACCTTACCCACTGTCTTCATGCAGGCCGTATTTAAAGGGGGTTTGAGGTTCGAAGATGAGAGAAACAATGGTATAGGTGAGTTTACCCGAAGGATGTTGCTGAAAGGGACTAAGACTAAAACTCGCCAGGAGATAGCTGATGAAATAGAGTCGCTGGGTGGAACCATTGATACCTACGGAGGAAACAACAGTTTCGGTAGCTCGGTTAGCGTACTAAAGGAAGACTTTGATACCGGACTTGAGATCCTGGCCGATGTTATTATGAACTCTACCTTCCCTTCTGAGGAAATAGAGCGGGAAAGAAGAATCATCTTAGCTCAGATCAAAGCCCAAGAAGATGACGTTTTTAATGCCGCCTTTAAATTGTTTAAAGAAACCTTGTTTACCCGTCATCCCTTTAGATTTCAGCGTATTGGCTCAGCCCAGAGTATAGCCAGGATAACCAGAGCCGATTTAATTAAATATTATGATGAATTCTATGCTCCTAACAATATGGTCCTTGCTGTCTATGGAGATGTAGAGGCATCCGAGGTTGTAAAGAAGGTGGATAAGGCTTTTGCTGGTTTTAAACCTCGACCACTACCTTTGGTTAAGAATCCCCGGGAACTAAAGCCAACCCAGGTGAGGGTGGCCACCAAGTATATGGAGAAAAAACAGGCTATAATTATGATGGGATTTCAGGGCATCGATGTCAAAAGTGAGGACCGGTATACCTTTGAGGTCATGACCTCTATTCTTTCCGGCGGGGGTTCTCGCCTTTCCCAGAGCCTTAGAGACCAGTTAGGCCTTGCCTACAGTGTAGGAAGTTTTTCCTTTATCGGACTGGAGGATCCCGGTGCTTATATCTTTTATGTAGCTACAGCCCCGGAAAAAGTAGAAATAGCTAGAGATGGACTTCTGGAGGAGATAAGAAAGCTAATAATGAGCGAGGTAACAGAAGAGGAGCTCAATCGAGCTAAGAAAGATTTAATTGGCACCGAGACCATTCGTCTGGAAACTAACCAGGCTCTGGCTTTTCAGTGCGCCTTGGATGAGCTATACGGATTGGGCTATCAGAATTTTGAACGATATGCCTCGGGTATCAATCAAGTTACTAAAGAAGATATTAGAAAAGTGGCCACTAAGTATTTTGACCTCGGTAGCTATACCATGGTGGTGGTGGGACCGAAGGAGGAAACTCATTAGGCTGAGCATAAAGGTAAGTATTCAGTGAACCCCGTCATTTTTGGTAGTCGCAGGCTTTAGCCTGCGCA
>JBHIAL010000098.1:0-5200 GCA_046758525.1 bacterium | reverse complement strand
TTTGGAAATGGGCCTGGGGGATAGGATTGATATCGAGTTTGTCTTTGGTTTTTCTTCTACCATCTACCGGGAAAATAACTTTTTTCAATAAGTTAGGGATGGTCATTCTGATTACTTTTTTTGTTATTATTTTTTTTATTTACCTTTGGCGGTTCTGGGCACAATTTCTTATGGCGAAACCTTTGAGTCTCTGTACGATCTTGATCATCTCGATGGCTCTCATGGGCAGAATTATCATCCACTTGCCCCAAGTCTCTAACTATTTTATTCCTATGGCTTTTTTGTCCACCCTCACCTCACTTCTCTTTGCACCTTCATTGTCTGTTGTAGTGACCTTACTCTTAAGTATCCTCTTCAGCCTTAATGCACAAAGTTTGGATCTTCTGCCGGTTCTAGTCGTGGGAGGGATCGTGGGAGCCTACAGCGCTACTTTCGTTCACCAGAGAACCGATTTAACTAAAGGTGGCCTTTATGTGGGCATGTCTAATGTCTTGATTATATTAGCTGTGGGTTTACTTGCTAACTATTCGTTTGTGGATGTGGCCTCTTTTGCCCTTTGGGGTATGGGCAGTGGAATTTTTTCCAGCATTTTGGTTCTGATGGTTTTACCTTATCCGGAAACCTATTTCGGCATCACCACCGATATCAAGTTGCTGGAGCTGAGTAATCTTAATCTTCCTCTTTTGAACAGACTATCCATAGAAGCACCGGGCACCTATCACCACACCATGATGGTTGCCAGTCTGGCTGAAGCCGGGGCAGAGGCCGTGGGTGCTAATTCCCTTTTGGCCAGGGTGGGAGCCTATTACCATGATATGGGTAAAATTCTTCGTCCTCATTTTTTCTTTGAAAATGCTGGAACTGGAACAGGCAAGAATAGTTATCACGACAAGATAGCTCCTAATTTGAGTTCTATGATTGTTATTTCTCATGTAAAAGACGGCGTAGAACTTGCTCAAAGGAATCGACTCCCTCAACTCGTCATTGATATTATCAGGGAGCATCACGGAACGGGACTGATAGCCTATTTTTATAGAGAAGCGCTGAAGGAAAGGGGGAAAGAGAAAGAATCAATATATGAAGAGAATTTCCGTTATCCTGGCCCCAAACCCCAGACAAAAGAGTCAGCCATTGTAATGCTAGCAGATTCAGTGGAGGCTGCCTTTCGTTTCTCTCCCCAAAAAACTCTCAAGAGTATACACTCACAGGTAAAGAAAGTGGTGAATAATAAATTGAAGGATAATCAACTCGACGAGTGTGATTTAACCTTAGGGGAAACAGCCAGAATGTCCGATGCCTTCGTGAGGACCCTTACCGGTGTCATCCACACCCGTGGAAGGTATCCGGAAGAGATGCTAAAGAGTCGATCGGTGGTCGGGTGAGCTCTGAGAAAAGATATGCTGAGATTCAGATAAGAAGTCTTCCGAATCTCTCGGTAAACTTAGAATTTTTAAAAAAGGTAGCTTCCCGAGCCTTGGAAAGTAAGGAGGTGCACAAGGATAAAGAAGTGAGTATTGTCCTGGTAGACAATAAAATGATCAAGCAATTAAACGAGAAATTCCGTGGTAGAAGGGAAGTAACCGATGTCCTAGCTTTTCCCTTGGGTGGGGAGTTCATTTCGACAGAGAGTTTTTTGGGTGAGATTGTAATTTCGGTAGAGAAAGCTAAAGAGGCGGCAAAGGAAGGGGGACATCGGCTTGAAGAAGAGCTCGCTCTTTTGGTAGTACATGGAATCCTTCATCTACTCGGGTATGCCGATGAGAAAGAAAAAGAACGAGAGGTTATGAGGGGTAAGGAAGGTAAAATTTTAGAATCTTTGGGAATAAAGGTAAAGATTGAAAAGGAGACCACTAATGAAATCGCTAGCCAAGGGTAGAGGTTTACTTTTCCTAACTTTTTTGCTATGCTTTCTTTTGGGGCTGAGCATCCAGGCCCCAAAAGCGGCATTAATAGCTAAAATAGGGTATATAGATATAAATAAGATTTTTCAGGGATATGAAAAAACTAGGGATCTGGAGGCAAGTCTTAAGAAGGATCAGGCTGAATACCAGCAGAATTTAGAAAAGTTAAAAGAAGAAATTGAAAAGCTAAAAGATGAGCTCAAGGAACAGGGGTTAATACTTACTGAATCTGCCAAAGAAGAGAGGCAAGCTGAGATAGACCTGAAGGCCAGAGAACTGGACAATTTAGCCCGGGATATTACGGAAAAACTGGAGAAACGGCGAGAAGAGTATACGGATGAGATAGTGAAAGATATCGACGCTGCGATCAGGTCCATCGCTGAACGCGAAGGATACAGGCTGGTTTTTCATAAGGAGGCCTTAAGCTATGCCACCCCGGAGCCGGAGTTTGATTTGACGGAAAAGGTACTTTCTCAATTGAATGAAAAATATAGATCTATCTCCGGATCCACTTCTTCCACTCCCCCAACTAACTAGAGACCAGCAGGCTAAAAAATGGAAAAGAGTTTAAGAGAATTAGCAGAACTCGTAGAAGGAAAAATAGAGGGGGATGGGAATGTGAAGGTTAAGGGGGTGGCCAAGGTAGAAGAAGCAAAAAAGGGAGAGATTACTCTTGCCATCTCCGAGAAATTCCTGCACAAGGCTCGCCAAAGTCAAGCTTCGGCTGTCATTGTTCCCCTGAGGGTTAAGGATTTCTCTAAGCCTGTTATTCAGGTAAAAAACCCTAGGCTAGCCTTTGCCCAGATACTGGAGCTATTTGCTCCTCAACCACCGAGACTCTCCGGAATTCATCCCACTGCTTTAATTGGTGCCAACGTAGAGATGGGTAAAGGTGTTACGGTGGGTCCCTATACAGTTCTGAGAAATGGAGTTAAGTTAGCGGATGATGTCCACATTTCTTCGGGAGTATATCTGGGCAACAATGTAAGAATCGGGAAAGGGAGTCTTATACACCCCCGGGTTACTATTCTGGATGATGCAATTGTAGGGGAAAAGGTGATCATTCACTCCGGAACCGTGATAGGTTCTGATGGCTTCGGTTTTGCTAAAAAAGAAGATGGATCCTACTACAAGATTCCTCAGGTAGGCAGGGTTGTGATCGAAGATGAAGTGGAGATAGGAGCCAATGTGGCCATAGATCGGGCAACTATTGGAGAAACACGAATAGGCTCAGGATGTAAAATCGACAATTTGGTACACATTGCCCATAATGTCACCTTAGGAAGAAATGTAGCTATTGTTGGTTTAGTGGGAATCTCGGGAAGTTCAACCATAGGAGATGGGGTCATTCTGGCCGGTCAAGCAGGAGTAACCGATCATGTAAGTATTGGTAATAACACCATAGTCGCTGCTAAATCGGGAGTTACCAAGAATATAGGGCCAAATCAATTTGTATCCGGCTTTCCGGCAAGACCGCACTCTAAACAAAAAAGGGTAAAGGCCATTATCAACAAGCTACCTCAACTTCTGGAACGAGTGAAAAAACTTGAGGAGATGAACAGAGGGAAAAAATAATGCAATTGCAACGCACCATCAAGAAGGTCGTTTCATACAAAGGAACTGGACTACACTTGGGTAGAGAAGTCACTTTGACTTTAGAGCCTGCACCGCCAGAATGGGGAATAGTTTTTGTGAGGGAAGACCTGCCCGGTGATCCTCAGATTAAGGCTAGAGTTAACAAAGTGGTAAGTAATATCCGAGGAACAAGTCTAGGAGAAGGGAAGACAAGAGTTCGCACGGTGGAGCACATTTTAGCTGCTCTAGCTGGCTTGGGAATAGATAATATAAAAATAAGAATGAATGAGGAGGAGGTTCCTGCTGGTGATGGAAGCGCCCTTCCTTTCGTAAGATTGATTCAGGAGGCCGGTATTGTGGAACAATCCACTCCCCGGCGATTCCTTAAGATTGGAAAACCTCTCTGGATAGAGGAAGAAGATAGAAGATTGACTGTTCTTCCTCATGATGGGCTTAGAATCACCTATACCGTTGATTTTCCTCATTCTCCTCTTAAATCGCAATTTGCTGAATTTAACATTAACGAGGAAGTTTTCACTCAGGAGATTGCTCCCTCTAGAACCTTCGGCTTTATGGAAGAGGTAGAGGAGTTAAAGAAACAGGGTTTAGTTCAAGGAGGGTCTTTGGAGAACGCGGTAGTGATTGGTGAAAAGGGGATCATAAATAAGGAGGGGCTAAGATTTCCTAATGAACCTGTACGTCACAAAATACTTGATTTAATAGGTGATCTTTATTTGCTGGGCCGACCTATCCAGGCCCATATTATGGCGGTCAAATCCGGTCATCTTTTCCACGTCAAGTTAATCCAGAAACTTGAGGAGTTGAAGAATAAAGAAAGTAGTTTCCTGGACATAAACGATATTGAAAGAATACTTCCTCATAGGTATCCCTTCCTTCTGGTAGATAAGATTCTAGAGCTGGGAGAAAGGGAGATAGTGGGAGTAAAGAATATCACTGTAAATGAGCCCTATTTCGGTGGTCATTTTCCCGGACATCCTGTAGTACCGGCTGCTTTGATTGTCGAGGCTATGGCTCAGGTAGCGGGGGTTTACCTTTTGAATAAAAGTGAGAATCAGGGAAAGTTAGCCTACTTTGCAGGAATTGATAAAGCAAGATTTAGAAGGCCAGTAGTTCCTGGTGATCAGCTAATTACCAGGGTAAGGGTGTTGAATTTAAGAAAAGCTACCGGACGAGTTCAAGCTACCTGCACGGTAGAGGATAAGGTGGTAGCGGAAGCAGAGTTTCTCTTCAGTTTGGTAGAAAGGTAGAGCCAGTGTCCATTCTTAAAGATAAATTTCCTCAGCATGTGGCGATTATTATGGATGGTAATGGTAGATGGGCCAAGAAGAAAGGTCTGCCTCGTATAGAAGGACACCGAGTAGGAATTGAGAAGATAAGGGAGATAACTCAGGTTTGCACGGATCTCGGGATAAAGATCTTGACCATATATGCCTTTTCCTGCCAGAACTGGAAGAGGCCTTCCTGGGAAGTAGATTTTCTCATGTCGAGGTTTAAAGCCTACCTTGACAACGAAATAGATAAGTTGAATGAGAAAGGAATTCGATTTCAGGTTATCGGGAGAAGGGACGGTTTGTCTAGTTCTATTCAAAAGAAGATAAGGAAGGCCATGGCCTTAACCAGGGATAATGAAGATTTCATTTTTAACCTTGCCCTGAACTATGGAGGACAGGAGGAGATCCTGGATGCGGCTAAGAGAATAGCTC
>JBHIAL010000097.1:0-5261 GCA_046758525.1 bacterium | reverse complement strand
CAGAACCCTTGCCTGAGAGTAGTCTATTCTATCCCACCATGGGTAAAAGTCAAGCTAACAATTTTTTGCTTGCATTTAATAGGGAATTTGGTATACTAAATCAAAAAGGAGGTGTGCCTGGAGAAGTATTTCTTCAATTGGGAGAAGAAGTTCGGTTTCTTGAATGGAAAAAGATACAGAAAAGCTGGCTTGGACTATTTGGAGTTGATAAGGTAAAGGATTTTTGACCCTCGAGAATATAATTTAAGGAGGAAAAAATGGCCTATGAGGAAGGAGATGAGGTTAACTTTCCTATGCCTATTCCTAGGAAATGGATTGGCTGGGGGATTTTAGGGATCGTTTTGATAATCATCTTGGTCTCTATCTTTTATACAGTGGGACCGGAGCAGGTAGGAGTGATTAAAAGATGGGGCAGATTTGTCAGGACTACTGAGCCAGGACTTCATTTTAAAATTCCCTTTGCCGAAACAGTAAACAAGGTCAGGGTGAGGCATATCTTTAAAGAAGAGTTCGGTTTTCGGACCCTGCAAGCTGGAGCAAGAACAGTTTATGCACCGGGAGAATTCCTTGATGAGTCCTTGATGCTGACCGGTGACCTTAATACTGGCGTGGTGGAATGGATCGTGCAATACAAAGTCAAGGACCCCGTTGATTTCCTATTTAATGTAAGAAATGTGCGGGGTGCGATCAGGGCTATTTCAGAGGCGGTTATGCGTCGGGTGGTGGGTGACAGGAGTATTGATGAGGTCTTGACGGTAGGACGAAGAGAAGTAGGCGAGAAAGCCCAGGAGGCGCTCCAAACAATACTGGATAGCTATGGACTAGGGATTAGGATAGTCACCGTTAAATTAAAGGATGTAAATCCTCCTGATCCGGTAAAGCCTTCTTTCAATGAAGTTAACGAAGCTAAACAGGATAAAGAGACCACTATCAATCAAGCCTGGCAGGCTTACAATGAAGCCATTCCCAAGGCCAAAGGGGAGGCAGAAAAAACGATTAGCGTAGCGGAAGGATACGCCATAAATAGAGTCAATCGATCTAGGGGAGAGGCTAATAAGTTCGTGGCTGTCTGGAAGGAATACCAGGCGGCTAAAGATGTAACTAAGAGGAGACTGTATCTGGAAACATTGGGAGAGATTCTACCCAAGATAGGCAGAACCTATATCTTTGATGTAGACCAAAAGGGAATACTTCCCCTACTCTCCCTTGGTGAACAAGGAGGTAAGTAATGAGACTCACAAGATTGGTCCCTATAATAGTGGTGATTATCATAGGTTTGATTATTCTCGGCGGCGCCTTGTATACGGTAGACCAGACCCAGCGGGTGGTTATTACCCAGTTTGGTGAGCCAATTGGAAAACCCATAACCAAAGCTGGCCTTTACTTCAAGAAGCCTTTTATCCAGAAAGTAAACTATTTCGATAAGCGTCTTTTGACCTGGGATGGACTTCCTACGCAGATTCCTACCAAAGATAAGAAATATATCTGGGTTGATACTACCGCCCGCTGGAAAATCGTTGATCCCCTGGAGTTTCTTCGCACCGTGGGAAATGAGCGCACAGCCCAGTCCAGGTTGGATGACATTCTTGATTCTGCTGCCAGAAACCAGATCACCAATCATCTACTCTACGAGCTGGTGAGAAATTCAAGCAGAGAGTTTGTTCAAACCGAGCTGGGCATCCAGATTGAAGAGGAGATAGGAGAGGTGAAATTTGGTCGAGAGCAGATAACCCGGGATATATTAGAAGAAGCTTCTCGGACAGTAGGCCCATTTGGAATAGAATTGGTGGACGTGAGGATTAAAAGGGTCAACTATGTGGAAGAGGTAAGGAGGAGGGTTTACGCCAGAATGATCTCGGAGAGAAAGAGAATAGCGGAACAATATCGCTCCGAAGGTCAGGGTAAAAAAGCCGAGATTGAGGGTATGAGGGAGAAGGAGCTGCAGAAGATCACCTCCCAGGCCTACCGACGAGCCCAGGAGATTATGGGTAAAGCTGATGCTGAGGCTACCAGGATTTATGCTAAAGCTTACAATAAAGATCCTGAATTCTATTCCTTCTTGGAGACCCTGGATACCTACAAAGGAACACTAAATGAACAGACCTGGCTACTTTTAACCTCAGATAGCGACTTTTACAAGTATCTAAAGAAGGTTTCTCCTAAAAAGTAGTGATCAGTAATCAGTAATTAGGGACCGGTGCTAATCAGCGAATACTGACTAATAATCCCTGATTTCTGATTTTAGGTTTTCTCAGGCACTTGACAGGGAAGAATGGTTTGTTATAATATATGCAACTTGAAGAAGGGGCTGACAAAAACATAAAATAAAAAGTTAAGAAAGCAAAAAAGAAAGAGCGAAAAGGGAAAAATGGGGGAGTACGTATATTTTTTTGCAAAAAATAGGGCCGACGGATCGGCAAAGATGAGAAATACTCTGGGAGGAAAGGGAGCAAATCTTGCTGAAATGGCCAATCTAGGTATCCGAGTTCCTCCCGGTTTTACCATTAGTACCGAAGTATGCACATACTACACCCAAAACCACCGTTATCCAGAAAACCTGGATGCCGAGATAAGGGAAAATTTAAACAAGGTCGAGAAGATAAGTCATAAAAGATTCGGTGATGTGCGCAATCCTCTATTGGTTTCGGTTCGCTCAGGGGCAAGAATATCCATGCCGGGAATGATGGATACAGTGCTTAATTTAGGCCTGAATGATGACACGGTAAAGGGCCTGGTAGACCAAACAGGGAACCCAAGGTTTGCCTACGATGCCTACCGAAGACTTATTCAAATGTTTGGAAACGTGGTTTTAGGAATAGAAGGGGAAAAATTTGAGCAGCTTTTGGAGGAGAAAAAAAAGAGGTGTCAGGTTAAGGAGGATATTGATTTAACGGCAGAGAATCTTAAAGAGCTAGGAGAAGAGTTTAAACAGGTGATAAAAAAAGAGAAAAAGACTGAGTTTCCTCAGGACCCTTTTAGGCAGCTGGATATGGCAAAAGATGCCGTTTTTGCCTCCTGGAATAATAAAAGAGCTATTAATTACCGCAAAATCAACAAAATTCCCCAACACTGGGGAACAGCGGTTAATGTTCAGGTTATGGTATTTGGAAATATGGGGAACGATTCGGGTACGGGAGTCGGCTTTACCAGAAACCCGGCCACCGGTGAGAAAAAGATTTATGGAGAATATCTGCTCAATGCTCAAGGGGAAGATGTTGTTGGTGGAATAAGGACACCTCGGCCTCTTTCTAATTTAAAGGAGGATATGCCTCAGGTTTATGATGAGCTTGTGGAAATAACTCAAAGACTGGAACGACACTATAAGGATGTGCAGGATTTTGAATTTACTATAGAAAAAGGAAAGCTTTATCTTCTCCAAACCAGAACCGGAAAGAGAACCACCCAGGCAGCGGTAAAGGTGGCCTGTGATATGGTTGAGGAGGGACTGATCGATAAAAAAGAGGCACTAATGCGAATTGAAGCCGGTCAGTTGGAGCAGTTGCTTCACCGCAGGATTGATCCCAATGCAGAGGTCGAAGTATTGGCTGAGGGACTCCCTGCCTCTCCAGGCGCAGCCACCGGAATAGTAGTTTTTACTGCTGATAGAGCAGTTGAACTAGCTCAAGATGGTAGAAAGGTTATTCTGGTTCGTAAGGAAACCTCCCCTGACGATATTCATGGAATGGCTGTTGCCCAGGGGATTTTGACGGCGAGAGGAGGAATGACCAGCCATGCGGCTGTAGTAGCTAGAGGTATGGGTAAGAGCTGTGTAGCAGGGTGCGAAGCCATCAAAGTGGAAGAAAGGAAAGGGAGGTTCACTGTAAATGGGCTTGTCTATAAAGAGGGGGACTTTATTACCCTGGACGGTACCACGGGGAGGGTAATAAAGGGAAAGGTGCCTACGCTGGAACCAGAGCTAAGCGATGAGTTTAAAAAACTTATGCAGTGGGCCGACGAGATTAGAACCCTTGGGGTAAGGGCCAATGCAGATACTCCAAAAGACGCAGAAAAAGCACGTGAATTAGGAGCCGAGGGAATCGGGCTTTGCCGAACTGAACATATGTTCTTTGGAGAGGATAGACTCCCCTTCGTTCAAAAAATGATCTTGGCTGAAGATAAAGAAGAACGAGAAAAAGCACTGCAAAAATTAGAACCCATACAGAGAGAGGATTTCAAAGGAATCTTAAAAGAAATGCAAGGTTTGCCAGTTATTATTCGTTTACTTGATCCGCCCTTGCATGAGTTTTTACCTAACTATGAGGATCTTCTGCTGGAGATAAACAAACTGGAGCTCCAAAACTCGGATGAAAAAAAGATCGGGGAAAAAAAGCAACTTCTACAGCGAGTGGCCGATCTTCGAGAGATGAACCCTATGCTGGGTCATCGTGGTTGCCGGTTAGGCATTACCTTTCCGGAAGTTTACAGTATGCAGACCAGAGCAGTCTTTGAGGCAGCCGCAGAGCTGATCCTTGAGGGAAAGAAAGTCTATCCAGAGATTATGATTCCTCTGGTTGTCCACGAGAGGGAGTTGAGCATCCTTCATCGGCAGACTATCGAGGTGATTAAAGAAGTGGAAAAGGAAAAGGGGGTTGATTTTGAGTATAAGATTGGTACGATGATCGAGCTACCTCGTGCTTGCCTCTGTGCCGATAAGATTGCTCAAGAAGCAGATTTTTTTTCCTTTGGAACCAATGATTTGACCCAGACTACCTTTGGTTTCAGCCGGGATGATGCAGAGGGTAAATTTCTCCCTGCATACATAAAAAAGAAGATTCTAAGTGATGATCCGTTTGAGGTATTGGATCAGGCCGGAGTGGGACAGTTGGTGGAGATGGGGACACAAAGAGGACGCAAAACTAACCTCGATTTGGAAGTAGGTATCTGTGGTGAGCACGGAGGAGATCCTTCCTCGGTCAAATTCTGTCATCGTGTGGGCATGGATTATGTGAGTTGTTCGCCTTATAGAGTTCCTATTGCTAGGCTAGCCGCTGCTCAGGCAAAGCTGGAGGAGAACCAGAAGACCAAAAAGTAGATTAGGAGGGGTAGTTGAGAAATTTGCCGGGGAGGTGCCAGAGTGGCCAAATGGGGCGGGCTGTAAACCCGTTGGCGTTGCCTACGATGGTTCAAATCCATCCCTCCCCACCAGCTAGACAGTTTCGCTGTCTTGAATAGTACGAGGAAAGTATTAATAAGAAGATTTATACGTGTATCGAGGGACTTTCCCCGGAGGAGCCTTATATCAGCCACCTTAACGAGTCTTC
>JBHIAL010000096.1:0-5265 GCA_046758525.1 bacterium | reverse complement strand
TATTGGGCAGTCCCAGAAGTTACTGAAATCCTCCTGAAAAAGTTCGGAGTTAGGGATGAAGACGAGTTTTTAGAAATACTAGGAGTAGACATTCGTTATGTAAAGCCCTCTTACACTGGTTCGGATTTTAAAGAACAACCTGATGGAAGTCTGCATAGGAAGCTTTCTAATGGAACTTTTGTCGATATCTGGGGAGTAAAGCGAAAAAAGGTTGACTGGGGCAGAGGGAGTTATTTAGAGGTGATTGAATCACCTCTAAGAGATGCAAATAATGTGAAGGAAATTGAAGATAATACCTGGCCCAGTGTGGAAACCTTTGATTATCAGTCAATTTCTAGACAATGTAGTAAGTATAAAGATCTAGCCATTATCCTAACCGGTGATAGATTAACTACTCGGGCCAGTGTATTTAAGTTAGCTATGTATCTTAGAGGGATGGATAAATTCCTCATGGATCTAGTATTAAGTCCAAAGCTAGTAGAAGCTTTGGTAGCGAAATTACTAAAGTTTCACCTTGAACATAACCGGCGAATCTTCCAAGCCGCGGCTAAAGAGATAGACATATTCATGTTAGGGGATGATTTTGGCAGCGAAAATGGGCTGCTTATTAGTCTACCTATGTTTCGCAGGTTCTTTAAACCGGCTCTACGATGTCTCATTGACTTAGCTAAAAAATTTAATTTGAAGACTATGCTTCACTCCTGTGGTGGGATAAGGGAGCTAATTCCGGATTTTATCGAAATAGGCCTTGATATATTAAACCCTATTCAGATCCAGGCCAAAGGTATGGATCCTGAAGATCTTAAAAGGGAGTTTGGTCACGATATATGTTTTCATGGTTCCATAGATGTACAAAAAGAACTACCTTTCCGAAGCCCTGATGAGATAAGAAAAATCGTTAGATCACGAATTAAAATTCTGGGAAAGAGTGGAGGGTTTATCTTGGCTCCCTCTCATAATTTGCAGCCAGATATCCCAATTGACAATATAGTGGCCATGTATGAAACAAAAAGAGAATATACCTAGAGATAGCTTATAGCTATAGGCCAATTTTTCAAAAATAACCGATTCTCACCCACCAAATCTCAATCATCTTTTCACTGCCCATATTGCCCTTACTCCAATTAACTGGATTATAGCTACCAGGACAAAAAGCAGTTTCCAGTTCCCCCCGGTAAGGGTCAATATTGCTCCCAGAACAACTGCTTGCAGAGCAGCAAACATATAGGCTGTCCATTCCATGATTCCGGCTGCTGTTCCGGCCTGATTTTTCCCGGCAAGATCGGCACATAATGCCCAAATGGGACCTTCACCCCCAAAAATACATAGTCCCACCAGAAATAGAAAAGTGCCGCCAAGGACTAAATTGGCCGGAGGAATAAAACCTACCACGATGGTACATGCGGTTGCTGCTAGCAAAAGACTGGTCGCCGTTTGGTATCGTTTAGCCCCGAAAAATTTATCGCTAATCCATCCTGACAGTACAGGTCCGATGCCCATCCCCAGAGGAAGAGCTAAAGATAGCGCAGCCACTTTCATAATGGAAAATCCTAAAGCTTCAGAGTAATAAAGAGGTATCCAGGTAAGAAAAAAATAGCGGGTCAGATGAGCTGTGCCCACGGCCAAACAAGCCAAATCGAACTTCCGGTTCTTTAAAACATTGAAATATGGCTTAATTCCTGTTATTTTCTCTAGTTCTTCCTTCTTTTCTTCCCCATAATCCTTCAGACCTACCTCATGGGGGTAGTTTCTTACCGTAAAGAAATAAACCATGGACATCACGCCGAGAAATAAAGGAGGAATTCGAAAAATTCCTCGCCAACCCCAGTGAACTCCTACCCAACCTCCCAACAGCCATATCATTACCGTTGCCCAGCCACAGGAGGATAAAAGAACTCCCATAGCAAATCCTCTTTGTCTGCGAGGCCACCAATTGGCGACTAATCTTGTGCCGGGGGACCAGCCCATGGCTTGAACAAAACCATTAATTGCCCAGGGGAAGGCCAAGCCCCCCACCGTTCTGGCAAAGCTGCAAAGCCAGTTAACCAAAAGGCTTAACAGGCCGCCTGTGGTTACCAGTAACCTGCCCCCAATTTTATCACTCAACCGACCCCAGAGAAGATGGCCAAAACCATAGGTCCAGAAGAGGCAGGCTGAAATGAAGCCCAATTGAGCCTCGGTCCAGCCGAACTCTTTTTTCAGCAAGGGAATAGCCAGGGCAATATTCTGACGACCAGCATAGTAGAAAAAGTAGAGCAATCCAAAGCCCAATAAGACTCGCCATTGCCACTTCCTGAATTTAGTTTGGTAACCGCTGTTTTTCATCTTCTCCTTTGAGGTAGGCGAGAAAGTGCTCAGGGATAGTCTCGTTTTATCTTACTCATCCTAAAGATCCGACTGCCTCTCCTCTTACCTCTTTTCTCATCTTCTCACTTTCTTTAGTTAATCTTTCCAAATTATCATCGGTTAAGATCTCCACCCGAGGAGAAGGACTTATGGTACCTAGCTTTTTTCTTAGCTCTTCCTTTAAACTCTGAGGCCACTTTTTTGCCACCTTCAGGACCCCTTCTTTTCCTTCCCCGGAGAAAACCTCTCCCAGAATCTCCAGTGGAAGTGTATGAGGCGAGATGCAGGCAATCTGGGCTTCCTTGAGCGCATAACTGTTGCCATTGAAGGAAATACTGATTCCTCCTTTCTCGCTTACCAACCTCAACGCCTCTACATCGGTGATGCTGTCTCCTACATACATTACCTGCGAAATTTCCCCTCCTTTTAATGAATCAACCACAGCCGTAGCTTTTTCCATTCCCCCTATAGGCTTTACCTCTTTTATTATCTGGCCGCATTCCATAGAAGGGATTTCTTCTTGAAAGATCTCCTCCAATCGCCTTATGCTCCTTTTGGTTGATGGTGAAAGATCCTCCTTTTTCCTTACTCCTGAAAGATCAATAAAAGGTAATTTAAGTATTTCCTGAAGAAGAGCTTTCAGCTTTCTTGTCTCCTCGAAAGAGATCTTGTACCTATCAAGATCGAGGAAAGTAGAATAGGTATTCTCGACGGGAAAACCTACAAAGTCACAAAGTGCTTCTATATAAGGCTGGTAGCTGGTGCTGATGATAAAGGTGGGCATCTTTCTATTGAGGTGGGAAAGACTCTCTTTAGCCCCGGGAATTAAAAGAAGATGGCTGGCAGAATACTCTCTTATCCCTTGATTGGTTGCTCCGTAAGCTTTTAAAAATGGCAAAATAAGGCTCAAAGTGGTGCCGGCTTTGTATCCTTTTCTTTTGGCCACATCGGCCAGGAAATCATCGTACTTGCTTATCAAGGAGAAAAACCTCTCTCCTTCAGGGATAAAATACTCTGATATCTCCAGGGCATTATCGTTCTTGGTTAAGGGGCCTTCACAATCAATGCATATCTGTCTCACGGCCAATCTCCTCATTCAGACAAAAGCCCCCAACTGCCCTGCCCTCCTTCATTAATTCCTCTCCCCTTAGCTCGATTGTTTTATCAGACAGAGCTTTTAAGGTGTGAACAATCAAGGGAAGCTCTCGCCTCGCCCCTTCTTTTCTTATTTCCTTAAACAAGGGTTCGGCTTCTCCCTCCTCTCTTTTTATCTTTTCCAGAGGTTTTCTCTTAAGCTTTTCCTCTAGTTTTTCCCATAAGGAATCAAATTTTCCACCCCTTATGGGGAAAGTGCAGTAAGTCAAAGGAGGACCGGCATCGAGCTGAGGAGTAACTAGATGCATCATCACTCCCGTTTGCCTGGCACCTTTTTCAATTAACTTCCAGATTACCTCCTGCCAGGTTCCCCGGGGACCCTTGGGGGCAGCCGGATGAAGATTTATCATAGGATACTTTCGGCAGAGTTTTTCTCCTACGATCAGCATATAACCTGCTAGAACGATAAGGTCAACCTCAAATTTATCTATTCTTTTTATTATTTCCTCATCATAAAGGCTGCGCCAATAGCTGATCAATTTTATCTTACCTCTTTTTTCCTCGACGAGAGCTTTTCTTCTCATCTCTGGCCTGAAATTCCTGGAGGAAAAAGATACCAGATCGATTCCCAACTTCTCTACCAGTTTAAAAAATCGGTCACTTTCCCTGCCCTCCCTTTTGGTTCTGTTACTGAAAACAAAACCAATCTGTAAGTTGGGTAGCCTGCCCTGTTTGATGTTATCAGAAACTGTTTTTAAAAGCTTTCGTGCTGCTTCATCTCTTCCGGTAGAAAACCATCCGATTTTATAGCTCATCCCGCACCTGCATTAGCCACAAAACTACCAAGATTATCACCGAAAGTTTGCTCATATTTTTCGTAAAAGGCATCTTGCTTAATTCTATTCAACTGGCAAAAACTCTTTTGAGAGTGAGTCCCCCAAGATATAAATTCCCTAGATTAAAAATAATCACGTCCCCTTTTTGGGAATCTAGACAAGATCTCCTGGCCAGGATACGTTTTTCTCCCGAATCCCCTTATGCTCTGGGAAGCAGCAAGGGTAGCTAATCTGGCACATTCAGCTAAAGAAAGTTTCTTTAAGAGTCCGGCTAGAAATCCTGCCGCATAAACATCGCCCGCTCCGGTGGTATCCACTATCCTTCCCCTTTGAGGAGGAATCTCTAGTTCTTCTTCCTGGCAGAGGATATAGGAGCCCCTTTCTCCTAGCTTGCAGGCAACTATTTTTACTCCTAGCTTGAGTAGCTCCCTAGACCCTTCTTTATAGTCCTGGTGAGTCAAGATCTCAACTTCTTTTTCGGTAGGAAAGAGGATAAAGGTGCGCTGCAGAATAGGAATAAGCTCTTCTATTCCCTTACTGGCATGAGGCTCGCCAGGATCAAAGCTTATGTTGGTCCTGGTTTTCCTGGCTATTCTCTTTTGTGCCTCAAAAGGTAGCCTACCCAGGAAGGAACTCATATGCAAAAACTCTGCTTCATCTACATATCCGGGGTCAAGGTCAGAGTAAGAAAGGGTATCGTTAGTATGGGGAAGAATAATGATACTTCTATCCTTTCTCTTACCCAACAGGACCACACATAATCCACTTCTTCCGTCCCGTCTTATCTTTTCAGTATTCACCCCCACCTTCATCAGTCCTTCCAGCAAGAAGTCTCCTTCCTCATCTTTTCCTACTTTGCCCAGATAACCACAGGAAAATCCCATTTTAGCCAGAGCATAGACGGTATTGGCTGCTGAGCCTCCCCCATTTTTTATCCTCAGTTTAGCCTTATTTTTTAATGAATTTAAAAGACCCTCGAACTCCTGGT
>JBHIAL010000095.1:0-5266 GCA_046758525.1 bacterium | reverse complement strand
ATTCATTTTTAGAAGCTTCTAAGCTACCGAACGTCGACCCAGTCGATTTCTTATCTTCACTATTAACTCTTCAGGGGTAGAAGTTCCTCCAGTGATACCGACTCTTTTTATCCCTTGCCAGTCTACAGAATCGAGATCTTCTTCTTTTTCCACGAAATATGTCTTCACTCCCATTGATTGAGGTAGTCTAGCTAGCTGAGAGGTATTAGAACTATTATGTCCCCCCACCACTACTACCACCTCAACCTTTTTGGCTAGTTTCTTAGTTTCTTCCTGACGACGTCTTATCACCTTACATATAGTGTTAAAAACTCTACACTCTTTTCCTCTTTTCACTAAATTCTTTACAATATCACTGAAATTGTCAAGACTTTCTGTGGTCTGAACTACTACCCCTATCTTTCCTGTAAAAGGTATTTTTTTAATTTCTTGAGGATCTTTAACCACAGATATTTTCCTTTCTCCCACACTAGCCATTACTCCTTTTATCTCTGGATGGGTACTTAAACCAACGATAACTATCCGGTATGAGTTTTGAGAAAGGAATCTGGCTATCTTTTGCACCTTTGCTACATAAGGACAGGTGGTATCTATTACTTTTAGACCTTTTTCCCTGGCCTTTCTGATTAAAGAGGGATCAGCTCCGTGCGATCTAATAATTACTGTTCCTTCCTTCACTTGGGACAGATCCGAGGCGAAGACAACTCCTTTTCTTTTCAGATCCTCAATTACCTGAGGATTGTGAATTAAGTCCCCCAGAGAATAAATTTTTCCTTCTTTTTTTAATTCATTTGTCACTAATCTCAAGGCTCTTTTTACCCCAAAGCAAAAACCAATTTCTGGGGGGAGAAATACTTGCATATCCTACGGCCTCTCGACTAAGGTTTTCATACTCTTTTCTAACTTCTGATGAACTCTTTGTACCTCTCTTTTAATGTCTCTCCCTTCGTGCGATGTTTCACTCTTTAGCGGCTTTCCTATCCGAACTTTTATCTTGGCCAGTCTTATTATCTTTTTCCCACGAGGAAGAACTTTATCTGTTCCCCTGATAACAACAGGAATCAGAGGAACTTTTGTTCTTACAGCTATTCTTGCCGTTCCTTCTCTTAAGTGTCCAAGATTTCCCTTCCGACTGCGTGTTCCTTCTGGAAAGAGAACCAAAATTTTACCTTTTTTCAACAGTCCTAGAGCCCTTTGGTAGGTTTTACGATCTAATCTCTCTCTTCTGACAGGAAAAGCTCCTAGCTTACTTATAACACAGCCGAACAGAGGGTTTTCAAAGAGCTCCCTTTTTGCCATGAAATTAATTTTTCTTGGAACAAGAAGACCTATGACAACGGGATCAAGATAACTTAGATGATTGGAGGCAAGGATCGCCCCTCCTTTTAGAGGGATGTTTTCCTTTCCTTGAATCTTTATGTCAAACAGACCCTTAAAGATTATTATGGCTAACTCACGTAAGAGGTGATACCAAAGAGGAGTTTCCTTCATGGGGTAAATTTGGTTTTTACCACCTCTAAGATTCTGTCCACTGTCTGGGAAATGTTCAGACAGGTATTGTCAATAACTACCGCTCCTCTAGCCTTCTTCAAGGGAGCGATCTTTCTCTGGCTGTCTGTCCTATCTCGAATGAGAAGGCCAATGGCTACCCTTTTTTTTTCCAAAGATAGACCCTTGTTGGCTTCTTCCTTCCAGCGCCTTCTTACCCTTTCCTTAAACGAGGCTGTGAGAAAAATCTTGACTTCAGCTTTTGGAAAAACAACTGTTCCTATATCTCGACCTTCCGCTACAATACCTCCTTCTTTACCCATTTTCTTTTGCTCTTCTACCATCGCTTCTCTGACTCCTTCAATGGCAGAAACGAGGGAGACGTTTTTATCTATCAGGGGAGAGCGAATCAAAGAGGTTACCTCTTTACCATCGAGGTAAATTTTGGTTTCAAGATTAGATTGAGATTTTAAGGTAATTTTCGTTTTTTTAGCTAGTCGAGAGAGCCTTTTTTCATCCTTAATATTTACTTTATTCCTTAAGGCTTTCCAGGTTAAGGCCCTGTACATAGCTCCCGTATCTAAGTACAAACAACCTAATTTCTTGGCAACAAGCTTAGCAGCAGTGCTTTTTCCTGAGGCGGCTGGTCCATCAATGGCAATTGTTAAACCCCTCTTACAGGGAGCAGAGGATGGTTTGGAGATTCTTGATAAACTCTTCATTTTGTGGTTTTGTTCCAATGGTGACTCTTATATAATGGGGAAGATTATAGGCCCTCATTCCTCTCACAATTATTCCCTTTTTAAGGAGTTGAGCTTCAACATCTTTGGCTTTTTTTCCTATTTTAATCAAAATGAAATTTGCCTCAGTAGGAATAAAAAAGACTTTGAGTTTTCTAAGATTGGAATAAAGAAATTCTTTCCCTTCTCTAACTAAACTTTTGCTTCGATTAACCTGATCCTCATCCTCTAGACTGGCCAAAGCAGCTACCTGGGCCAAGGAGTTTACATTAAAGGGAGGGCGAGCTTTGTTAAGCAGGCCAATAATTTCAGGGCTGCCAACCCCATAACCAACTCTTAATCCAGCCAGACCATAAATCTTGGAAAAAGTACGCAAGATGATAATGTTGCTGTTCTTATCTAAAAGGTCTATGCTTTGAGGATAATTTGTATCTTCCACATATTCATAATAGGCCTCATCGAAAACCGTTAGGATCCGGGGAGGAACATCTCTTAGAAAGTGCTCCGCCTCATCTTCAGTAATAATGGTGCCGGTGGGATTATTGGGATTACTAATAAAGATGAGCTTTGTTTTAGGGCCAATGGCTTTGCTCATTTCTGATAGATCCAGTCTGAAATTCTTTAAGGGAATAGAGGCAACTTTTGCCCGGCTGAGTTGAGCATCTATTTTGTACATCAGGAAGGAGGGATCCCCCATTATGGCTTCATCACCTTTCTGGAGAAAGATCCGAGTGACAAGAGAAACGATCTCGTCGGAACCATTACCCAGAATGATGTTCTCTTCTTTTACGCCCAGTTTTTCTCCTAAAGCCTTTTTCAAATAATAACTCCCTCCGTCCGGATAAAAATTGATTTTTGAGGCATACCCTCTAATGGCCTCCGCTGCTTTCGGAGATGGTCCTAAAGGGTTCTCATTGGAAGCGAGCTTGATTACATTCTTTAACCCAAGCTCCCTTTTTACCTCCTCTAGGGGTTTCCCTGGTTGATAAGCTTTAATCTTGGAAATATCAGATATCCCCTCCCCAAGAAGAAATTCATCTCTTCCAGACAATGACTCTCTTTTTTTATAATTAATCATCTTCATTAAGATTGGCCTTTAATACCGCTCCCTCCTTAGCTGAGCTTACCAATTGAATATAGCGGGCCAAATAGCCCTTCTTGACCTTAGGAGAAGGTTTTCTCCAAGTTTTCCTTCTTTTTGCAAACTTTTCTTTAGATAAGCACACTTCAAGTTTTCTTCGAGGAATATCAATTAGAATCTCGTCATCATCTTTCAAAAGGGCGATGGGACCTCCTTGGGCCGCCTCCGGACAAACATGACCTATACACGGGCCTCTTGTACCTCCTGAGAATCGTCCGTCGGTAATCAGAGCTATCGAATCAGATAGCCCCATTCCTACTACTGCGGCAGTGGGGGAGAGCATCTCCCTCATCCCTGGTCCTCCCTTTGGCCCTTCGTAGCGAATGATGATAACATCATGGTCTCTTATCTTGCCTCCGTAAATGGCTTTCACTGCATCTTCTTCGTTATCGAAGACCCTGGCTCTACCTTTGAATTTTTTCGTCTTTTCCTCTACAGCAGATTGTTTCACCACTGCCCCTTCAGGAGCCAAGGAACCAGTCAGGATAGCTATGCCCCCCTCTCTACTACAAGGATCATCGAGACCCCTGATCACTTCCCTATCCAGGACTTCTCCCTTCCGGGCAATTTCCTTTACAGATTTACCAGAGACGGTAGGTCGATCAACTAGGACCTCTTTAAGAGTGTTTAATAGGCCAGGAATTCCTCCTGCCCATTCCAGATCTTCCATAAAATAATCTCCCCCTGGGCGGAGATTAACCAAATGAGGAGTTCTTCTACCTATCTCATCAAAAAGCTCAAGTGATAACTCAACCCCGGCTTCATTAGCAATGGCCAGAAGATGAAGGATAGTATTAGTTGATCCCCCAAGAGCCATATCCACCCGAATGGCATCCTTAAAGGCTTCTCTATTCATTATATCTCTGGGGAGAATCCTCTCCTCAATGAGTTTTACTATTCTCTGTCCACTCTCGTAGGCAATTCTTTTTCTTTTGGCTGAAACAGCCAAGGCGCATCCTGATCCGGGAAGACTCATTCCCATGACTTCAGTGAGACAAGCCATTGTATTGGCAGTATACAGACCCTGACACGAGCCTGCTCCTGGGCAAGCCTCTTTTTCTAAAACCCCAAGCTCGGCCCTGCTTATCTCTTCTTTTTTAAATCTGCCGATTACTTCAAAGGCATCTCTTACATAGGAAAGTCTTTTTCCCTTAAATCTACCAGACATCATAGGACCAGCCGTAACTATAATGGTAGGAGTGTTAATTCTGGCGGCAGCCATAAGAGTGCCAGGGGTTATTTTGTCACAATTGGTAAGAAGAATCAGTCCATCAAAACAGTGGGCTTGAGCTACAGCTTCAATAGAGTCAGCTATTATTTCCCGCAAAGGAAGAGAATATCTCATTCCTGGATGTCCCATACTGATTCCATCACAAAGGGAGGGGATGCCAAAGATGAAAGGAAAACCACCGCCTGCCTCAACACCTCTTTCTATAAATCTTTCCATCTCGCGCATCAGGATGTGGCCCGGTACCATATCGCTGAAACTGGAGGCAATCCCAACAAAGGGCTTATTTAAGGCTTTTTCTGTCAGACCAGTACTGTAAAGTAAAGCTCGATGGGGAGTCCGCTCAATTCCTTCTTTTATTTGATTACTTCGCATCCTATCTCCTTCATAATAATTCAGAACTAAGAATTAAGAACTAAGATTAGGAAAAGTATCTTTATAGCTTTTGCTCGAGTGCATAATTGGTAGTTGCGAGGCTCAGAGCCTACGTTCCACCTGCGCCACCGGTAGCCGCAGGCTTTAGCCTGTGAAGGTAGTGGAGGCAGGGGGATTCCTTGTCCCCTGTCGCTTCGCTCCTCCTCCCAAGCCGGCCGGTCTCACTGTCGTTCGCTATCGCTCACTTTCCATCCCCCGGATGCGTTCGACTCGGCTTCGAATCCCCTTGCTTCT
>JBHIAL010000094.1:0-5332 GCA_046758525.1 bacterium | reverse complement strand
AAATCTTCCCTTTTTTAATACCGAGCCAAAAAGGTATGCTCTTTCATAAGGAAACCGCTTTACCAAGACCAGGGAGAGTCTTTTTGCCTCTTGCACAGCCTTCATTCTTTGTTCCTCGCTTCTTTTTTCTTTTAGATCAAAAATTGTAGAAAATTTCATCCAGTCTCCTTCTTATGGCAAGGTTACCTTTTTTGTGGCTCTAATTTTATTGTAGCAGAGAATAAAAAGGTGACAAGGAAGAGAGGTCTGGACATTCCCCAAAAATTTCATATTGTTTTTCCCAAGGTGCTGAATTAAAGAGGAACTCTGAAGATAGCAAAGTGGAAAGGGACTTTCTACGTGACGAGGCTCAAGATTTTATATAGAATTTTGGGAAAGTCCTGCTCTAGTACTTGACTTAAACGCATATTTTACTATTATTGAATTGTTGGTAAAAAATTTGCTTATCAAAACTAACCAGTTTGCAGCAGAGAAAGTCGGCTCTTTTACCTCTTTAGGGAATAAAATTAAATAAAGGACGAAGATATGAGTCCTCGGAGAGCTAAACAAATTCTCAGCCAGAAGGGAAAACAGATAGCCACTCTTAAGGGGAGGATGAAATTGGCTGAATTCATGAACCTGTCTGAACATGATTTCCAAAAACTCATTCAGGGGATTAATAATGATCCTTTATTTAAGAGGTTAGTGGCTCCGGAAACTAAAGTCATACAGCGAAAAAGGCTTCCGGGAACGAGTCTGGCCAAATTTAAAACCATTCCTCTTGACCCTGCCGTGACTCCCAGTCAAGACTCTTTTGAGCTGGAATCTTTCCTTGTCGAGGAAAAAGATATTACTCGCATGATAAAAAACCTGGGGGTGGATAGATTTTACCTCTAAACTGAATCGACTGAATCGCCCCAGGAAGAAAAGACCAGTAGAATCTATTACTCTACTATTGCCTCGGTTGAAAAAGAAGAGAGTGGATTTTCCATTGGCTTTTTTTCCACCCCAATGGTTAAAGGACGCTATATAATGAATTTTGACAGGTTTGAGGAATTGAAAAAGGCAGGAGAGTTTGACAAAAGCGAGATTAAGAAAATTAACTCTCTTTTTGATAAGCTACGGTTAGTCAACTCCAGGAAAACTATGACCTATCGGATAGTTCAGAACATAATGGAAGCACAACGTGACTTTCTGGAGTCCGGAAACTTTAGGGATTTAAAGCCTCTCACTCAAGCGTCCTTGAGTGAGAAAGTGGGGACAGATGCGAGCCTGATAAGTAGAGCTATTAGCAGAAAAGCCATTCGCACTCCTCAAGGAAGAGAAATATCGCTCAAGACCTTCTTCGCCACTAAAAAACAAATAAGAAAAGGACTTATCAGACAGATCATTGACCAAGAAGAAACTAAGATACAAAATAAAATCATTAAAAAACCATACAGTGATGGGGAAATCAGAAAAAAGTTAAAGGAAGATTACGGCGTTTCTATTTCCAGACGTTCGGTGAGTGAGTGGCGGATGGATTTGAAGATCCCCTCTGCCTCTGAAAGGATGCCTCAATAGAATCCCAATACTATTGATATTCTTGAACCTATCCCTTTGAATGAAAAAGGAGAGATAATACTCACAGGATGGGAGAGCTCATTGAAGATCTTCTCACCTTCTCTCGTCCAGGGACGCCAGGAGATGAAAAGATCAGATATTAACATGGAGAAGCTGGTAGGAGATGTCTTTAGAGATGTAGAGAAAGCGAGAACCTTGATGGTGAGGCTCTCACGGATGAAGGAGGGAAAAACCGTCCAACCTGGATGGAAACTATTTCAAACTAGCCAACAAAGGAGGGACAAGTGAGAGGGCGTGAACTAATTTTGCTTGTGAAGCAGATAAGCGGAGTTATCTGCGGGGTATTATTGCTGGTCCTGTTGAGTAGCTACGGAGGTGCATGGGGGTCATCCGGCAGTGAGCGGGTGCTCTATGTGGGAATGATCCTGGCCAGGGGAGGCCTGGGGGACCGTTCATTTAATGACTCTGCCTACGCAGGGTTGATGGAGAGCCAGGAACGGTTTGGGATTCGCTTAGAAACGGCTGATTTTACATCCAAGGAGGCTAATTTAGAAGCTCTGCGCCACTTTGCCAGACAAGAGTACGACTTGATTATTGGGGTGGGTTTCGAGCACGTAGTCAATATCGGAGCAGTAGCGGAAGAATTTCCCGATGGCAACTTTGCCATCATAGATGCTGTGGTCGAAGGGAATAATGTTGCTTCAATTATCTATCGCGAACAGGAGGGAGATTTCTTGATGGGCGTCTTGGCTGCGATGTTGACCAAGAGCAAAAAGGTGGGGTTTATTGGCGGTATGGATATTCCCATCATCCGGCGGATCGGAAGTGGGTTCATGCAGGGAGTTGCGTACTAGGATAGTGGTGTTGAGGTTGCCTCTGATTTGACACGCCCTTCAGTCCTTTAAGTCTTTTGATAAAGATTGAGAAAATACTAGCCTAAGTAGGGTGGTGAGGGAGGAGCACTGTTTTGCTCTCCCTAAGAAAGGAGAAGGAACAACATGAATACTAATAAAGTTGAAATCCTCTTAGTAGAGGATAATCCTATAAACGAGCCACCTTATTAGACATCTAAAATTAGGAGATCTCGATGGATAAGAAACTGCGTATTTTACTCTTGGAAGATGTTGCCAGCGATGCTGAGTTAACTGAGCGTGAGCTGCGCAAAGCTAAACTAGCATTTTCCTTGGAGCGTGTGGAGACCAAAGAAGCCTTTGTGAGAGAACTTGAGGAGTTTAGACCCCATCTTATCCTCGGAGATTATAAACTTCCCACCTTCGATGGCTTATCTGCCCTGGCCATCTCACAAGAAAAGTATCCCGATATACCCTTCATTTTTGTTTCTGGGGCAATTGGTGAAGAGTTAGCCATTGAGACACTTAAGAAGGGTGCCACCGATTACGTTCTCAAAGATCATCTCTCACGGCTTGTGCCCACGGTACGTAGAGCATTAGGTGAGGCTGAGGAGCATATCAAGCTGAGGCAGGCGAAGGAGGCACTGCGGGAGTCGGAGGAGAAACTGCGAAATATACTAAGGTCATCGCCTAGTGCTATCACGGTCAGCGATTTGGATGGGAATATAATTGAGTGTAACCAGGTAACCTTGGATATGCACGGTTACTCTGCAAAAGAAGAATTGCTTGGCAAGAGCGCCTTTAATCTTATTGCGCCGAAAGACCACCGAAGAGCAGCGGAGAATCTGAAGAAAACTGTAGAACAAGGTTGCTTGAAGGATTTGGAATACACTTTTCTTGCGAAGGACGGTCGTCACTTCCCTGGGGGGCTTTCCGTGAGCGTTATCCGAGACTCCTCTGGCAAACCTATATCCTTTGTGGCCACAACCAAAGACCTCACCGAGCGAAAGCAGGCCGAGGCACAAACCAAACAACTCCAAGAATATCTCCAGCTACAGATTGAGCGAATGCCTATTGGACTGATTGTCTGGGATGGAGAGTTTCGCGCACAATCGTGGAATCCTGCTGCCGAGAGAATATTTGGCTTCACAGGAAGAGAAGCGGTGGGGAGACATCCCTACGACCTCATTGTCCCAAAAGAGGCTCAACCCCATGTGGATAACATTTGGCGTCGACTGCTGAAAGGGGACACAACAGCACACAGCATAAACGAGAACATAACTAAAGATGGTCGCACCATCATCTGTGAGTGGTCAAACACGCCACTAAGAAAACCCGATGGCACGGTGGCGGGTGTTCTTTCAATGATTCAAGACATCACCGAACGAAAGAAGACGGAGGAGGAGCTGAAAAAGTACCAAGAACACCTTGAGGAGCTGGTCGAGGAGCGCACCGCTAAACTCGAAGGGATCCTCAAGGACTTAGAAAAGGAAGTCACCCAGCGAAAGAGAGCTGAGAGTGTAATAAGAGAGCAGAATGAGAGATTGAAGGAACTGGACAGGATGAAGTCAGAATTCTTATCCACGGCTGCTCATGAGCTACGCACTCCCTTAACCAGCATCTTGGGCTTTAGTGAGATTCTTCTCAAAAAGAAACTGGATGAGGAAAGAAGAAATAGATTCTTAAAGATAATCAACGAAGAATCGGCAGGTTTGGCCGCTCTTATCAGTGATCTTCTTGATGTCTCCCGCATAGAATCAGGAAGAGGATTCAGGATTAAAAAAGCCCCCACTGATGTAAAAGATATCATCCTGGAAAATGTTGATCTTTTTAAGTCTCAGACAGATAAGCATACCTTTGAGGTAAATATTCCCCGTGATCTAGTAAAGATAGAGGCAGATAAGGATAAGATAGACCAGGTTATGGAGAACCTTTTAAGCAATGCGGTTAAGTTCTCTCCTCAGGGAGGGAAGATAACAGTTTCCCTCAAGAAGGCTGACAAATTGGTAAAGATAAGCGTTTCCGATACCGGGATGGGTATTCCTAAAAAAGACCTGCCCCATATCTTTGAGAAGTTCTATCGGGTAGATGTTGCTTCTACCCAGGCAATAGGAGGAACCGGGTTGGGTCTTGCCATTGTCAAATACATTGTTGAATCTCATGGGGGAGAAATCTCGGTTGAAAGTAAGCTCGGTAAGGGATCTACCTTTAGCTTTACCTTGCCCTTAAAGTCTGCCAAGAGAAGACGAGAGAGGAAAATCTTATGAAGAAGATCTTAATAGCTGATGATAGATCTGAAGTGGTGGAACTGGTGAAAGTTACCCTGGAAGGAGAAGGCTATCGAACTATTGACGCCTCTGATGGCAGGGAAGCTCTTGAAAAGATAAGAAAGGAAAAACCAGATCTTATTCTTTTAGATATAGTAATGCCCAAAATGGATGGTTTTGAGGTCTTAAGTAAGGTAAAAAAAGACCCTAAGACTAAAGAGATACCCATCGTCATGCTTACAGCTCAAGGACAAAAGGTAGATCAAGAAAAAGGTAGAAGGCTAGGTGCTCGGGACTACATCATAAAACCTTTTAGTCCTTCACATCTTTTGAATAAAATCGAAGAAATATTGACTTGCGTGTAGTAGGGAATGAAGAAATTTAGCTTTGCAGAAATGAACTCTTGAGGTGTGGCACAAATAGATATTAAAAAGATCAAAGTATAAAAACTGGCTATTGTGAGGACGAGTCATGAAAACTATCCTAGTGGCTGATGATGATAAGAATGTCCGACTGCTTCTTGAAACGGAGCTTATCCTGGAAGGATACCGGGTGATATTAGCCAGCACTGGATTGGAGACACTAAAAAAGATAAAAGAGGAAACTCCCGATCTGGTAATACTGGACATAAAGATGCCCGAGATGCATGGCCTAGAGGTTCTCGAGGCAATA